>JADFKM010000062.1 GCA_022564935.1 Candidatus Dadabacteria bacterium | reverse complement strand
GCGAAGAGTTCGTGGCGACCTTCGGTCCGGTGTTCGAACGTTCGACTTGGGTCGCAGAGGATGCTTTTGACGGGGCTTCAGGTCGTGACGAAGACGGCACGCTCGAAGGGCTTCACAAGGTGCTGTGCGCAGCGATGCGTGCCGCCAATGACGGAAAAAAACTGGCGCTCATCCGCGCGCATCCAGACCTGGCCGGCAGGCTGGCGGTCGCTGGCGAGCTCACTGAGGCCTCGGCCAGCGAGCAGGCAAGCGCCGGCTTGGGCGAATGTACGCTGGAGGAATTTGCGAAACTAGATCGCCTGAACACGGCTTATACGGAGCGCTTCGGATTTCCCTTTATCATGGCGGTCAAGGGCAGCGACCGGGCGGCCATTCTGGCGGCGCTCGAAGGGCGCCTCGAAAATGATCCGGCGACCGAGTTCGGGACAGCGCTGAAGGAGATCGAGCGCATCGCCTACTTTCGGCTCGAAGATATTTTTGGAGATAGGGGTGAGTGAGCAGAAAATCGTCGACCTGATCGACAAGAGCCACCAAGCCCAGGTCGAATTTCTGGCCGAACTGGTGCGCACGCCGTCGGCTAACCCGCCCGGCGATTGTGCGTCCCACGCCGACCGGGCGGCCGGGCTGATCGAGGCGCTGGGGTTCGAGGTTGAGCGGCACCCGGTCCTGGGCGATCTGGTGCGCGAACAGGGCATGGTCTCGACCACCAACCTGATCACACGCCGCAGTTTCGGTGCCAAGGCGGATGAGGGCCCGACCATCGCGCTTAACGCCCACGGCGATGCGGTGCCGCCCGGCGACGGCTGGTCGCATGAACCCTATGGCGCCGAGATCAGTGATGGATGGATGTATGGACGCGGAGTGGCTGTCTCCAAATCCGATTTTGCGACCTATCTGTTTGCCCTGAAGGCGCTGGAAGACTCCGCGGCGCCGCTCGTGGGCACGATCGAGCTGCATTTTACCTACGACGAGGAAGCGGGCGGCGCGACCGGGCCGAAGTGGCTGCTCGATCAGGGGCTGAGCAGGCCGGACCTGGCGATCAGCGCCGGGTTTTCCTATGCGGTCATTACGGCCCATAACGGCTGCCTGCATCTCGAGGTAGAGGTCACGGGCCGCTCGGCCCATGCGGCCCGGCCCGAGACCGGGGTGGATGCGCTGGAAGCGGCGCAGGCCATACTGACGGCGCTTTACGAGGAACGCAAGAGCTACCCCGAGAAGCCCTCGGCGACCCCTGGTATCGGGGCGCCGCAGCTGAACGTCGGTCTGATCGACGGCGGCATCAACACAAATGTGGTGCCGGACCGGGTCACCTTCAGGCTCGATCGCCGGATCATCCCGGAGGAAAACACCACGGAGATCGAGGCCCGGTTGCGCCAGGTCATTGGCGATGCGGCGGCTATTTTTCCGGAATCGGGCGTCGAAGTGCGGCGCATCTTGCTGGCCGAACCCCTGACTCCGCTGGCCGGCGTCGATGGGCTGGCCGAAGTCCTGTGCCGGCGGGCCACAGAAGTCTTCGGCTGTGATGTGGCCACCGGGGGCGTGCCGCTTTATACCGACGCCCGACATTATGCCGCGGCCGGCGTCCCGACGGTGCTCTATGGGGCCGGGCCGAGAACGATCGAGGAATATCAAAACCAAAACTTTCCCGGACATCTGGAGACTTTAATACACGATCCCGGAGAGTGGTTCGACGAATATTTCGAGAAGCTATTTGAGGTTTTCAGAACGGACGCGTGGGTGCTATTTCCCGAAACGACGGCCGTTCTGGAGGAGCTTAAAGACAGAGGTATCAAACTGGGAGTGATATCCAACTTCGACTCAAGGGTATACGATGTATGCGATAGGCTGGATATCACCAAATATTTCGACTCTTTCGTTATATCCAGCGAATCGGGGTACGCAAAACCCTCGCCGGAGATCTTTAAGCTGGCCCTGCGGAAACTCTCACTTGCTCCTGAGGAAAGCATACACATAGGCGACAGCATGGAGCTAGACTACATGGGCGCCGGGTCGTCCGGTATCAAGCCCCTACTTCTCGACAGGGAGGGAAAGTATGACGGCAGGGAGGACGTATCCAGGATTTACAGCTTGAGCGAGGTCATGAAGCTTATTAATGCCGGGTAAAAATCAAGCCCCGGTTCACGTAAATAACTTCTATGATTTAACATCATCCCTTTCCTGCCAACCATCGCTCATTTTAAAATGTATGATTTCACCGGAGGAATCGAATCATGAACATAGTTGCCCTTTGTCTACTTGTTGCCTTTTTGTGGGGAATAGCTCCCATACTTGAGAAGATGAGTCTCTCAGACGCATCATCCTTCACCGTGCTTACTATCCGAAGCATTGCGACCACTGTTGTGTTGATAGTGCTTACAGTCATCACAGGCAAGCAGCAAGAGGTGATGGCGGTAGACGGTAAAACATTTCTCCTAATACTTGCCGGTGGGTTTTTCGGCATTCTCGGCCTCTTTATATACTTCGTCGCCCTCAAACAAGACCTAGCGACAAGAGTCGTCCCTCTGGTAAACATCTTCCCATTGTTCACCGCACTGAACGCAGTAATTATCCTTAACGAGAGACTAACGACCCAACGGACGGCGGGAATAGTCCTTGTTGTGGCGGGAGTGGTTTTGATTAACTGGGGGCAGTTCACCGCCGGTCACGCAGACTAGAGCGGAGCGAATCAGACACCCTTAGGATTATCTTCATCTCCCTTATTTACAAAGAGAACAAAGGCCATAGACGGTCTCTTGGAAGACTCGCGCATTGCGAACTGTATTGTGTCGAGGGTCCAGCCCTGCTCCACCCATTCGTTAATCGCCTTCTCAAGCTCTTCATCCGTTACTACGGCGACTTCAACTACTTTGTATAACATGTCTTGTGTCGGTCCTCAGTCGAGACCGCCCAAAATCTTCGCAGCTTCCTTGGCGTGGTAGGTTATGATTATCTCCGCTCCGGCCCTTTTGATGCTCGTTAGAATCTCCATCATCACCCTCTGCTCGTCTATCAGACCCTGCATACCGGCCGCTTTCACCATCGAGTATTCGCCGCTCACGTTGTATGCGGCCAGAGGGTGATCAAACTCCTCCCGTGCGGCCCTTATGACGTCCAGGTACGAAAGGGCGGGCTTCACCATAATAATATCGGCCCCCTCCTCGATATCGAGCTCGATTTCTCTAATGGCTTCGCGAACATTGGAAGGGTCCATCTGGTATCCGCGCCTGTCCCCGAACTCCGGTGTGGAGTCGGCCGCTTTTCTGAACGGGCCGTAGAAGGCCGAGGCGTATTTTGCCGAATACGACATTATTGGTATGTCCGGGTAGCCGCCCACATCGAGCATCTCTCTTATCGCACCGACCCTGCCGTCCATCATGTCCGAAGGAGCGACCATATCCGCCCCCGCCTTTGCGTGTGAAAGCGAGGTCTGCGCAAGGAGCGTGAGCGTTTCATCGTTGTCCACCGTGCCGTCTTTAATTATTCCGCAGTGGCCATGGCTAGTATACTCGCACATACAGACGTCGGTTATCATTAATACGTCATCTATCTCAGATTTTATCTCCCTGAGTGCCCTCTGCACGATACCATCCTCATCGTAGCCCCCGCTTCCGACATCGTCCTTTTCCTCAGGGATTCCGAAAAGAAGCACAGCGCGCAGCCCCAAATCCCTGGCCTCTTTAACCTCTTCGACGGTGAGGTCAATTGACCGGCGGAAAATCCCGGGCATCGACCCTATCTCTTCCCTCACTCCAGTTCCGGGAACGACGAACATAGGGTAGACGAGGTCGCCCGTATGAAGCTGCGTCTCTTTCACCAGATCCCTGAATTGCTTTGAGCGTCTCAACCTTCTAAGGCGAGTGATTGGAAAGGACATCCAAATTAGTTTAATAGTTATGGGGTGTGTATTCAAGAATTGCTTTGAGCGTGTTAGGAAGGTCTTGGGGCGGTTCTCGTTCTTTTAGCCGTAAGCCTTCTGAAGACATAAGCGATCGCCAGCACTGCAATAGGAACAGTTATCAACAGCCCGGCGAAGCTAATGAAGGCTCCAACAGTTTTATTTATTAAAATCGTTGTAACAACCCCTATACTGATATAACATAGAATTAGTCCAACGGCGTTCACCCCCAACAGTATCAAACCTAAAACGAACAGGTCTTTCATTGCATCCCGGGTTATGAAAGAGCTGCTCTCAAACGAGTCTTTTACGCCCTCACCTCTGTCGATAATAAAATAGCTGAAGAAACCATACCTGATAGCGATGTAAACCCCTGGGACAACAAGCAGCATGAACCCTATTCCAACGGCGATACTGTAAATTATTGAGCCGATCAAGTAAGGAATATAGTGAGAGAGGGCATCGACCAGGTCTGAAAACTCCGGCTTTGCGTTGCGTGTAAATTCGAGGTTGATCTTAATAAAACTCAACAGCACAAGCTGCTAAATCAAGAGCGATATTGCGGTTACAACCCAGAACTTAGACGATTTTAATAAGGCGCCGGGCTCGGTCGGCAAGACTACGAGTTTGTCAGGCAAAACAACGACAATCCCCAATATCAGCATTAGTACTATGAAGAAAACGAGGTTAGACCTCGTGGTATTCCAGCCGTAGTTGATGGCGTCAGTCCAGGAAAACTTCTTCACACTTCACACTCCAGAGTATGTGGTATGGCCCAATGGACAAAATACCTTCATTTGCTTAAAAACGTCATATGCACATTGATGTTGAAGGTGTATATACCTCTGAGAATACTACCTTGACAGGTTTTCTAAATGCGCTTCTTCGATTCCGATTCGCCTTTTGAGAATCAACAGATTAAGGAGTGAAAAGACCACTGCCGTAAAGTAGCAGGAAAAAATAAGGGGCACAGTGACGAATTCGATAATCACTGCCAGGTAATTGGGATGGTTCATGAAAGCGTACGGCCCGGCGGTCACCCGACTCATTCCCGGGACTACCAGTATTTTCGTATTCCAGAGCCTTCCGAGGCTAAATATTGCCCAATACCGGAGTACCTGTGCTAAGGCAAACAACACGCCGAGGGGAATCCACAGAGATACGAGAGGTGTATCGAGCACCGTTTTTTCCGTTATCAGCGATATGAAGAAGAGGGAGTGAAAGGCCGCAATCACCCGGTAGCCGTTTGTATCAAACTCAACTGCCCCCAGTTTTTTCACATGCCTTTCATTGACCCTTGCAAGCGCAAGCTCAAACAGGCGCTGTGCGACTAAAAAGCCCAAAAACAGTGTGAACACGCTCATCCGAACTCAAACAGTATCAGCTCTGAGCCAAACCCGGGCCCAAGCGCGGTTATTATACCAAGCTCGCCCTCTTTTCCCGCACCGCTGCGCAAATAATCCTTCAATACGTAGAGTACGGTGGGCGACGACATATTGCCGTGAGTACGCAGAACCTCCTTGGAAATCTCCAGGCTCTTTTCCCCAAGCCCGAGCGCATCGCGATAGGCTTGAAGGATTTTCATACCCCCCGGATGGGCAAGATACCGAACGACTTGCTCAAGCTCCAATCCCCTGCCGTAAAGCAGCTCGACTATGCTGTCTTTAACAAGGCCCCTGACGATAGTTGGGATGTCCTTGCTGAAAATAACCCTCAGGCCGGAGTCCGACACATCCCAGCCCATGACATCAAGGGTATCGGGATAAGTGGTCGACATAGAGTCTATGAGACTGACGCCCGGAAGATGGTGCAGCCTATGCTCGGCGCCTACCACTAGGGCACATGCGGCTCCGTCCGAGAAGAGCGCAGAAGCCACAACATTGCTCTTTGTACAGTCGCCCAGCTGAAATGCCAGGCTGCAAAGCTCGACGGCAACGACCAGCACACACGAGTCCGCGTATGCTCTGGTAAACTCCATTGCGCGGCTCAAACCGACCGCTCCCCCCAAACAGCCCGAGCCCCAAATCGGCGTGCGCTTAATGTGGGAGTCGAAGTCGAACTCGTTGTAAAGTACGGCGTCGATGGTGGGAGTGGAAATGCCGGTGCTCGACACAAATATTATGTGCTCGACCTCCCTTGCCCCGAGGCCGGCCTCCTCGATGCAGGCGCTCAATGCCCTGGCTGCCATAGCTCTTGCGTTGTTTAGGTAAACGCTGTTGCGCTCCACAAACGTCCTTGGTTTTGAATACCAATCTTTCTCATTTATAAAGTGTCTGAATTCGATGCCTGAGTTATCAAATACTCTGATCATTTTCTGAATGAACTCGCCGGAATCACTGAACAGACCGGCGACAAAGTCCTTAACTTCAGACTGCGAATAAGAGTATGGAGCGTCGGCCACCCCTATTGACACTACTTTCGGCATTGCATCTGCGAGTATATCTATCGGCAATTAGGAACTAAATACTTTTAGGCTGCACGTAGCTATTAAGATACCCTAGATGATTGGGGAATTAAATAAGGATAGATTAAATTCCTCTATGCTTAAACCCATAGTGGGAAAATACGAAAGCTCCTTGAGAAACCATTACCGAATAGGGGCGATAAATCAGTAACCGGCACGCCTCATATACACCGCCTTAAGCACAGCAGGGCATTGTAACAGCCTCACACCCATGACAGAAGGCTGTCCCGGGATTGTCCTTTTGGCATGTACGACAACGCCATCTAGGGAGATCATGGTATCGGCGAGCTGTATAGAGAGAGATATTCTGGTTTTGGGCGGTAGCACCCTTTTGCCCCTGAGTCCAAGTCCGGTTTCAGAAAGGTCAAATGTGTAACCGGTAGTCATATTTTTATTTGTGCCATATTTGACATTCTTCCTGAAAGGTATCCTTCTCGACCCTCTTTTCTCCCTCATTTCACAATCCCCCCTTTATCCCACCCAATTTTGTGCAAATTCTTGCTTAGCCCTCAGACACTTTGTATTTCTATGTTTTAGAAATACAAGATGAAGCACAACATTAAAAATCCACCTATTTTATCTATACTACACTTATTGCAAATTATCCATACCTAATCCCTAATGTGAATTGTGGTACAATTAACTCAAAACACGTTCAACTCAGGAGGTGCAGAGGTTTGGAATTCCGATTAAATGAAGCGAGCGCCCTTAATATAAAGTGCAGTGTTTTAGTCGTAGGTAAGTTCGAAGATCAGGATTTTAATGGGGAGCTTGCTCAAGTCGATAAGAAGCTCGGCGGCGAGCTGAGCAAAATCTGCTCTGAGGGTGACTTTAAAGGGGAGGTAGGAACGAGCCTTTTGGTTAGCACACTATCAAAAATCAAAGCCGAAAGGGTACTCGTAGCAGGTCTTGGGAAAAGGAAAAAGCTCACTGCCGATGTGCTGAGAAAAACGGGCATATCGGTGTCTAAAAAGGTCAAACCTTTCTCTAAGAAGCTCGTCTACGCACTTGGAATACCGTTAAAAAAAGATAATTTCTCCGCCCTCATTGAAGGCACGCTGTTAGGAACTTACGAGTTCACCAAATACAAGTCAGATAACAAAAAGGCTAACGGAATTGAAAGCGTTGATATCGTATGCGAGGTAGCGGACAGTAATCGATTCGACAAAGAGCTTGGCTATGCAGAACTAATTTCGGATGCAACCAACTTCACCCGTGACCTTGTAAACGAGCCCCCGGTGTATCTGAACCCTACGAGGCTGGCCACAATAGCCGAGGAAATAGCCGGGGAGAACAACCTAAAACTGACAATTCTTGACAAAGAAGACATGTTGAAAAGGCGAATGGGGGGGTTACTGGCCGTGAATAAGGGAAGCACCGAGCCTCCTAAATTCATTCACTTTACCTATGAGCCCAAACGCAAGTCAGGTAAATCAATTGCAATCGTGGGCAAGGGCATTACCTTTGACAGCGGCGGGCTCAGTCTCAAGCCTCCCGACAGCATGCGCACTATGAAAATGGACATGGCGGGCGCCGGTGTGGTAATGGGTGTAATGAAGGCGATATCGAAAATAAATCCCCCTTACAGGGTGCACGGACTGATCCCTTCTACCGAGAACATGACGGGCGGCGGCGCCTACAAGGTAGATGATGTCATTCGCGCCATGAACGGCAAAACCATAGAGGTCGTGAACACAGATGCCGAAGGAAGGATCGTCCTCGCCGACGCACTCTCCTATGCCGTCGAGCTTGGGGTGGGAGAAATAGTAGACCTCGCCACACTAACCGGCGCATGCATCGTGGGTCTTGGGGCCCACACCGCAGGGATTATGGGCAACAACGAGAATTTGCTCAATAAAATAAAGAAAGCTGCCGCCCTTGCCGGCGAAAAGGTGTGGGAGCTTCCCCTAGACGAGGATCTGAGGAAAGATATAGACAGCAACATCGCAGACATTAAAAACGCCGGGAGCCGCTGGGGAGGCGCAATCACCGCCGCTATGTTCCTCGAGAACTTCGTCTCCGGCAAGCCGTGGGCGCACATTGACATTGCAGGGCCGGCTTTCAACGACAAGGGCGGAAGGTACTCCCCCAAGGGAGGCACGGGCTTCGGCGTTAGGATGATAATCAGGTATTTGCTCCTGAGTTAGCGTGCATAACGGCCCGGGCCTGTTTAATGCACCTGTATTAACGATATACAAAAGGGCCGTAGAGTATATGAGAATATTTAAAAGGTCCTTGAACCCTTTCAAACGATTCAATGTTGTTGAGCTTGAGCTTGATGGTACGGTACCGGAGGAAGAGGATAGGTATCTTATACCCTTCATACCGAGAAAACGGAAACTAACCGTTCTTGACATCGAGAGGATCTTCCATCACATAGCTTTCGAGCCGGGAATAAGGGTCCTATTAATTAAAATCCGGAGCCTGCGCATCGGCCTTGCAAAAGCCCAGACCATCGCGCGTTGCATAAGAGAGCTCAGGAGAAACGGCAAAAAGGTGTTTGCGTACCTTGAGAGTCCGGGAAACATCGAGTACATGATAGGCTCGGGAGCAGACAAGGTATTCATTGCTCCCTGGGCAATACTAAACCTCATCGGACTGAAGGCGGAAGTGACTTTTTTCAAATCCCTGCTGGATAAGGCGGGCGTAGAGGCAAATTTCAAGGGGATGGGTGAATATAAGACCGCCGCCGAAACGTTCACCAGGGATTCCATGTCGGAAAAGAACAGGGAAATGCTTGAAGCTCTGTACGACGACCTAAATGAAAAATTCCTGGACTATATAGCGCAGGGCAGGGGGCTGAGCCCTGAAGAGGCAAAACGTGTCATCGACAACGGCCCATACACCTCCAAAGAAGCGCTGGATGAGTCTCTGGTAGATGGGATCTTATACGAAGAAGAGATTAAACAGCAAATCCAAGAGTCTATTCAACAAAACGCAGAGATCATTAAGGCCTCCAATATTTTAAAGCTGCTGAAGCTGAAATCGACTGTTCGCTACATCGCTCAAACCCTAAAGGGTAGGGCGAGCGCCATAGCTTTCGTATCGGACACCGGGATTATAACTCTTGGAGAATCCAGGAGCGGCGGCCTGCTCTCAAAAACCATCGGGACCCGGACAATGCTAAGAATGCTCGAAAGAGCAGAGCGCGACAGAGCGGTCAGGGCACTTGTGCTCAGGATTTCCAGCCCCGGAGGCTCAGGCATAGCATCCGACCTGATCCTCAATAAGCTAAGGTCTATCGCCCGGAAAATGCCGGTAGTCGTATCTATGTCGGATGTAGCCGCCTCAGGAGGCTATATGATAGCCCTGGGAGCGACGAAGATAGTGGCCGAGTCCACGACTATTACCGGCTCGATCGGTATAGTCTCCGGCAAGTTCAACCTCGCAAAGCTCTACGAAAAGCTCGGCATAACTCAGGAGTATATAAGCAGGGGCAGGAGGGCTTTGATGTACTCAAGCGCCCGCGGTTTCACTGAGGAAGAGGAGCAAAACCAGCTCCAAATTATGGAGGAGCTGTACACGGACTTCGTCAACAAAGTCGCAGTGAGCAGAAACCTCGAATACACCGCAGCGGAAAAAATATCAAGGGGCAGGGTGTGGACGGGAAAACAGGCAAGAGAGCTCGGCCTTGTGGACGAATTGGGCGGGGTCATGACGGCGGTAAAACTTGCAATGACCGAGGCCGGACTCCCGCCGGACGAGGAGCCGTTAATTAAAACCATCTCAAAACCCATGGGGATAAGGCTCCCAATGCTCCGCACAGCCCCCACGGTTATTCAGGAGCTTGATTCTGCCATACAACTGGCAAAAGCGCTTGAGAGGGAGGGAGTTTTTGCCCTGATGCCTTTCTGGATGGATTTCGATTGAGGGGCAGCCCTATTAAAGTGGCTTGACTGTTCTGTTTATACAAGTATCTAATCGCTTAAATCCTCGAAACGAACCGCCACTCTCTGCTGTACTGTACAACTAATGGAACTTAACCCTAACGAGTGGACATTTAGGAAGGTATATAATCAAGCCACTGCTTGTACTTCTTGTTCTTCCCCCTGACTATGTCAAAGAAAGCCGCCTGCAGACTCTTGACTATCGGGCCGGGTTTGGCCTCACCAATGGCTCTGCCGTCCACCTCTCTGATGGGGGTAATCTCTGCCGCCGTGCCCGTAAGGAAGGCCTCATCGGCAATGTAGAGCTCATCCCTAGTAAAACGCTCGTACACAACGCTCATTCCCTTATCAACGGCAATATCGATAACTGTGTTCCTGGTAATCCCTTCAAGAATGGACCCAAGTGGAGGGGTTTTTAGAACGCCGTTTCTAGCAATAAAGATGTTCTCCCCGCTTCCCTCGGCAACGTAGCCCTGGGCATCCAGAAGCAGCGCCTCATCGTAGCCGAGTTCGATCGCTTCGACCTTTGCCATCACGCTGTTTACGTAATTGCCGCATATCTTTGCCTTCGTCATGAAAGAATTAACACCCATCCGGGTAAAGGACGAGACCTTAGCCCTTATACCCTTGGTCATTCCCTCGTCCCCAAGGTAGGCCCCCCAGGGCTGCGCGGCTACGGCGACCATAATGGGGTTTTCTTTGGGATACACGCCAAGCGAGCCGTCGCCGATAAACACTATGGGTCTGACGTATGCCTCTTTTAAGTCGTTCTCATTAAGAACCTGATGAACTGCATCAATGATTTCCCGCTTTGTAAATGGGATCTTTATGAGTCCTATATGAGCAGAAGAGAAAAGCCTGTCTATGTGGTCGGTGAGCCTGAACCCAGCCGCTTTCCCGTCGTGACACTCATAGACCCTTATGC
>JADFKM010000061.1 GCA_022564935.1 Candidatus Dadabacteria bacterium | reverse complement strand
TACAGAACTCACTTACGAAAGGTACAGAACCTACAGCGATGCGCTAAAAATAAAGAACAGTTTTTAAAACCTCTGCATGAGGGCTTAAAGCCTTCTTTCTATCCCACTAATGACAGCTGCGTCCGACACCACCCAACCCGTCACAAGCGGCTGTCCGTCCAAACGACGCTTTAGACCACCGGCCACAACATAAGCAGGAGCTTCGTAAGGAAAAAATTGCTTATAATGATCAGAACGAGCGAAATCACGACCGTAAGAGTGGTCGCCCTCCCGACCCCCTGTGTGCCGCCGGCAGCCCTCATCCCGACAAAGGACGCTACCGTGGTCACAAGCAGCCCGAAGAACACCGTCTTCAATACCCCGCTGAAGAAATCGGTAAAGGTGACTTCGACGCGTACGCCCTCTAAGAACTGCCTCGGGGTTACCCCCAGCTCCATTTCGGCCATGATCATTCCGCCGAAAATCCCAACAAAATCGGCTATGATGGCGAGAAAGGGAAACGATATCAGAGCGGCGATAAACCTCGGTACGACCAGCTTCTTTATAGGGTCGGCCCCCAGTGTCCTTATGGCGTCTATCTGCTCGGTGACCTGCATCGAGCCTATTTCGGCCGTAATTCCCGAGCCTACCCTTCCCCCCACCAGGAGCGAGGTAATTATGGGCCCGAGCTCCCTCACAATAGACAGGGCCACCACCGGGCCCACTAGCCCCCGGGCGCCGAACCGCTTGAAGCTGAAGGCGAGCTGGAGCACCATGACCATCCCTATCGAAAGTGCAGACAATACTACGATCGGAAGTGATTTGTAACCGATCTCATCGACCTGCTCTCTGATCTGCTTCAGGTCGAAGGGGCGCTTGAAGCACGCTCGAACAATCCAGTATACAAAAATCCCCCATTCACCAATAACTATGAGCTTGCCGTTTAGGTAGCCGCCAAGCCCGACTAAGAGTTCTCTCATTGCGCTCTAATCACCCTGAACCCGTTAATGAACCCCTCGTACTCGCCTCTTCCGACTTCAAACCCCTGTGGCATGGCCCCGTAGGTGAAATCATAAACGCAGCCCCCTTTCCTTACAACCACACCCCTGAGGACTACAGGGACGCCGTCTATGACCCCTTTTACCACTACACCGAGCCCCCTCTCGCCATCAATGAGAGGCTCATCCCTCGACACTTCCTCCTTATCCTTTATGCCGATGAAAAGGGCGTCCATAATGGCCTCATAGCTGTAGCGGGGCTTCCCGCAAATGGAATTCACCGTGATTGTGGCTCCGATATCCTGGTTGTAAAAGGCCAGATCGCCGCCCTCGACCTTTATCCTCGTCCAACCCGGAGGAAGCTCCCCTATCTCATAGTCCGTATCGCGCGATATGAAAACCCTGCCCTGAAGTTCCCCGGAGTTAGGGCTATGGCCGGCGTAGATCTTCACAAACCTGGCCAGAGAGCATGAGGAGGAAATCAGGGAAACGAAAAGAACTAAGAAATGGAGAGGTTTCATCGATCCTGTTTAGGAGTCGGGCCTAACGAGCCGCTCACATCCGGCGCGACCCGCCCGGATTATCATAGCCCCGAGAATAATCGCCCGGAGCCCCTTATTGTACACAAACTCTACGGAGATAAAAACATCGAGCGGGCCCCCGTCCACACCCCTCAAGAGCCGCCGCATGACGCAGTGCGCACTATTTCATAAAAAAATTTTGTTTATCTTGAAACCCATCTGTATAATAACCATACTTTATAAATACAGACACCGTTTAGGAGATCATATTCCAGATGAGCAAAGTTCAGTTATACACAACGACTTTCTGCCCGTTCTGTCTGGCGGCAAAAGCCATATTAGACCAGAAGGGGGTCAATTACGATGAGATAGACCTCTCTTCGGAGCCTGATATAAAAAGTAAAATAATGGAAGAGTACAAATGGAGCACTGTTCCCATAATCGTCATCGATGATGAATTAATCGGGGGCTACAGGGAGCTTAAGGCCCTGGTAAGGACAAATAAACTGGACGAAAAATTAGGGTTAACCTAACTGAGCCCGCTCTGATAACCCATACATTCCTCACGCCCCACACCCGCCATTGACTACCTAAAGACTGTAAATTAACATTTAAAGCCCTATGACCGTAAAGACCAGATTCGCCCCCAGTCCGACCGGGGCGCTCCACATAGGCGGGGTGAGAACCGCAATTTTCAACTGGCTTTTCGCCCGCCACCATAAGGGCAGCTTCGTCCTGCGGATAGAGGACACCGACCGGGCACGCTCCACAAAGGAGTCGCTTCTCGAGATTCTTGAGTCCATGCAGTGGCTTGGGCTTAACTGGGACGGCGAGCCAGTAAAGCAATCCGAGCGGTTGAATCTCTACAAGGGCTTTGCCGAAAGATTGCTGGATGAAGGAAAAGCGTACAAATGCTACGTCAGCGCCGAAGAGCTTACCGCCAAAAGGGAGGAGGCGAAAGCCCGCGGCGAGGTGTTCAGGTACAGGCGCGAGTGGGCACAGCAGGGGGCCTCCGAGAAAAAGCCCTACGCCATAAGGCTCCAGACACCCGATACCGGAACGATCGACGTCGAGGACGCCATCCGCGGCCCTGTCTTATTCAAAGCCAAAGAAATCGACGACTTCATTATCATGAAGACCGACGGCTTCCCCACCTACAACTTCGCAGTGGCCGTGGACGACTCCGATATGGAAATAACCCACATCATCCGCGGGGACGACCACCTCTCAAACACCCCTAAGCAGGCGCTCATCTACCAGGCGCTGGGCCGCACACCGCCGATATTCGCCCACGTCTCCATGATAATGGGGCCGGACAGGACGAAGCTCAGCAAGCGTCACGGCGCAATCTCCGTCACCGCCTACAGGGATATGGGCTACCTCCCCGAAGCGCTCATCAACTACCTGGCGCGCCTGGGGTGGTCTCACGGAGACCAGGAGATATTCTCGACCGAGGAGCTGATAGAGAAGTTCACTCTCGATAGCGTCGGCAAGTCCGCAGCCGTCTTCAACCCCGATAAGCTGCTGTGGCTCAACGGCTGGTATATCCGCAACAAGCCAGCGCGTGATATCGCCGCAACTGTGCTGCCGACGATACAGGAAAAGGGACTCCCCGCAGAGTTTGACGAAAGGTTCGTAGCCATCGTGGATATGGTAAGGGAGCGCGCAAAGACACTCCTCGACATCACAGACTCGATGGACTACTTCTACAAAGACGAAATCACCTACGAGGAAAAAGCGCGCAAGAAGTTCCTCGTCCCCGAAAACACCACATTATTCGAGACGCTAATCAAAAGGCTCTCGGCCCTTGATAGCTTCGACCAGGAAACGCTCCACGGCCTTTACAACGAGATAGCCGAGAGCATGGAGCTAAAGCTCGGCCAGGTCGCCCAGCCCACTCGCGTGGCGCTCACGGGAGGCACCGTAAGCCCCGGCATCTTCGAGGTGATGGAAATGCTGGGCAAAGACGTGGTAATCGAGCGGCTCAAACGCGCAAGAGCGGAGTGTACATGACTTCTCCACAATACCAATACTGCTGCATTAAACCATTCGTTATAATTGAGAACTGACCATAGGTTAAGTGAATGATGCGCTGGATAGAAGCAACAATGAAGATATTAACTCTTGATTTTAACTTTTCTGATAGAAGTCTTGAAACTCAATAACCGCACTTTGTAGATCTAGGCGATCTGAAAAACACGAGCGCACTTCATCAAATGCGTTACTTGGGACGTAGCACATTTCAGTACTTCTTAGACGGCGTAGTTCATTAGCTATAACTTCTTTAAGTTTGGTATTATTTTTCAATGTTGCATAAGCACCTAATTCAATTATAAACTTAACCGTTCTTTGGTATATCATACCCAGTCCTTCTTTTCTCGCAGCTTTGATACAGATATCGGTTAAGGCACTAGAAATAAATTGTGGTGTATTATTTATATTATTTTCTATCGACCTAATGCCTAAGAATTCTAAGTTTTTTGTAACTGACTCTAACACTTTTTCAAGACCCTTTTCAGTTGCGTTTATACCCATATTCCTTAGGGAATTTGCTGTATCTTTTGATAATTCTTCAACTCCGATTTCTGCACCCTCGGCCCCCAAATTACCAAGAAAAGTAGCAACCCACCCTGAAGCTTCTTCAAGATCATACTTGACAGCCTCATAACCAATCGTCCCAAGAAAAATTGCAAAAGACGTATAGGAAACCAATCTTTTTTCGACAGCTTTTTCCCCTATGAAACTTAGACTTGAGGCAAAAGCTCTTGCAGTATCTTCATGACCCATCTGGATGCATTTAATGCTTACATCACGTAAAGAATCACCAGAACTAATTGCGAGATTCGACATTCCCTCATCCACGGCCTCACGACCTATAGAGAAAAGAGCGGTTCTGATACCCCCTTGTGAGGAATGCATTAAAATCTCTTGGATACCATAATAAGCAGCTTTAATTCCAATACTTTCTATATGTCTACAGATGTTGCCAGCTAACACTTCGGATTTTAGAGCTATTGAATGTTTTCCAATCCTAAAGAGAGTATCTATCACCCAATAAGGAACCTTTGGATCTTGTATGGTTATCAATCCATTGTTTGCAAGCCTATCAATTATTGACGCAATTGCATATGAAGGTTGGTCGTTCGTTCCTCCATATTCCCTTTCGCTAAATGGTGTATCCATAACAATATTACCCAGGGAACTTATTCCGTAATCAATGGTTTCATAATCCATTTGATTAAATGCACTAATAATAAAATTATCAATTATAATAGCTTCTCTCGGCAAATCATTTGGATTTTTAAGAACCTTTTTTTGGGCTTCAATTTTAAAAGAATTGATTAGTGAAATAGGGTTAAGTTTTTCTTTGAAGCTGAGGAAATATGGGACAAGTAAAAGTAAACAGGTCGCAGTTAAAATTAGGGAAATCTTTATAGCGTTTGCATTGGGTTTGGTAAGTAAAATAAATGGCAGTGATATGGCAACAATAAATAATAAAATATAAAGTATTATTGGGGCACTAAAAAAACTTGCAAGCATGTAATGGGAATATCGTGAGGAGAGTTGAGCAACAATAAGCGAAATAGTAAAGACTAGAGCAAGAACAGCAGCTAGGGACTGAGAAATTGCACTTAGCAGATAAAGGGTCTGAGTTCGTTCATTTCCGTTAGCATCTATAACTTCTGGTATTTCTATCCCTGGCCATATAAATATTCCTACAGCGGCAAGTGATATTATGAGAAGGATGAACCAACCCTTATACCATCCCCAAAGTTTAATCCAAGATAATATATCCTTTCTCTTATTCCATATATTACCCCTCAACCAAGTTAGAAATCTTTGTGTAAAATTCTGACTTCTCATCCATAGCAAAGACTGAACGCTTCGCACCTTTTTGGAGACTAAATTATAGAAATACTTGACCTGATACTTAAACCAGGTTACAGGCTTTTTTGCTATGATAAAAAATTTCCTCAAGTTCCCCACTAAAGATTAGGATATAGTCATATCCCTCAATACTCAAAGAACCCTCTGCCGGATTTCCTGCCGAGCCGTCCTGCGCGAACCATCTGCCGCAGGAGCGGGGCGGGGCGGAACTTCGGGTCGCCGAACTCGTCGTAAAGCACGTCCAGTACTTCGAGCGTCACGTCGAGGCCGATCAAGTCGATGAGCGCGAGCGGCCCCATGGGGTGGCCCGCGCCGAGCTTCATGGCGTTGTCGATGTCTTCAGGAGCGCCTACACCCTCTTCGAGGGCGAACACGGCCTCGTTGAGCATGGGTACGAGTATCCTGTTCACGATGAAGCCGGGCCGGTCTACGGTCATGACCGGCTCCTTGCCGAGCGCCTTGGCGAAATCGAAGGCGAACCGAGCCGTCTCGTCCGAGGTGGCGAGTGTCTTGATTATCTCAACGAGCTTCATCACCGGAGCGGGGTTAAAAAAGTGCATCCCCACGATCTTCTCAGGCCTTGTTGTATTGACCGCAAGCTCGATTATGGGAAGCGAAGAGGTGTTCGTGGCTACCACCACATCAGTGCCTACGGCGTTGTCAATGATGCCGAATGTCTCAAGCTTAATGTCAATGTCCTCGAACACGGCCTCTATCACGAGGTCGCAGTCAGTGATGTCACCGTAGTCCTCGGTGGTCTTTATGCGGGACAGTATCGCCTTGCTCTCCTTCGCCGTCATCTTCTTCTTATTAACAAGCCTTCCAAGGCCCTTCTCGATCGCGCCCTTACCCTTCTCCGCAGCCTCCACAGCTATGTCGAGCAGTACTACGTCCCTGCCCGCAGCAGCCACCACCTGAGCGATGCCGGAGCCCATAGTGCCCGCGCCTATCACCGCAACCTTCTTTACGTCTTTGGGTTTCAAAGCCATCTCACTCTCCTTACTTGATATAAATGGGGGAGATAACTATACCCGCTAAATCCGAGGGCGGGTCGATGCCTCGTTGAAAAGGACTCCCCCCCCATTAAACTATCATCCAGCCAGATGAAAGTGATCGGACTCACGGGAAGCTTAGGCGCGGGTAAGAGCACGGTGGCAAGGATGTTCGGTGTGCTCGGGGCAAGCGTCATCGACGCCGACCAGGTCGCTAGGGCCGTCGTGGCCCCAAGGCTGCCCGCATGGGAGGACATAATCGAGGAGTTCGGCGAGGAAGTCCTCAACTGCGACTCCACACTCAACAGGAAGAAGCTGGCAGAGATCGTATTTGCCGACCCCGAGAAAAGGGAGCGGTTAAACAGCATAACCCACCCAAGGATAATCGAAGAAATAACAAACATGGTCGAGCGCCACAGGGCCGAAGGCACTGAGGTCCTATTGATCGAGGCCGCGCTAATAGCTGAGAAGGGCGGGATGGGCGGACTCATAAGCGCCCTCATTGTGGTCACGGCGGACGAGGAGAGCCAGATTAACAGAGTGATGATTGATAGGAGACTCAGCCGAGAAGAGGCCCTTTTACGTCTGCGTGCTCAGATGAGCGGAGAGGAAAAGGCCGCCCGCGCAACCTACGTCATTGACAACTCAGGCTCCCTCCAGGACACAGCACGGCAGGTGCAGGAGCTTTGGGAGGAGCTCAGCGGATGAGGCTCAATTACAGGCAAATACCGCCATACGAGGCGGCTCGCCTCCTTTGATAAAGACACTATTGTCGGGTATAGTTCAACCGCTTTTTTTTGGGTATGCATTTAATACACCTTTGTTCCATACCTAAGACACCCCTCTTGCCAATAGCGACCCGTGATAGTAAATTGATTCGTGTTTCCCTAGGGCAAGGAGTAAGAAAATGAAAGATAAGATCGAAGAGCTCAAGGATAAAGAGAAGGAAGCCGAGATAGGCGGCGGCCAGGCCAGGATCGACAGGCAGCACAAGCTCGGCAAGCTCACCGCAAGGGAGCGCATGGACCTGCTTTTGGATAAGGGCACCTTCGTCGAGATGGATAAGTTCGTCGTCCATCACTGCACCGACTTCGGCATGGAAGACAAAAAATTCCTCGGAGACGGGGTCATCACCGGCTACGGCAAGATAAACAACAGGCTCGTGTTCGCCTTCGCCCAGGACTTCACGGTGTTCGGCGGCTCTTTGGGCATGGTTCACGCAAAGAAGATATGCAAGATAATGGACAGGGCTCTCGAAGTGGGAGCCCCGGTAATCGGGCTCAACGACTCGGGAGGAGCCCGCATTCAAGAGGGGGTGGAAAGCCTGGCGGGCTACGCAGACATTTTCCTCAGGAACGTCCTTTCCTCCGGCGTGATACCCCAGATATCGGCCATCATGGGCCCTTGCGCTGGTGGGGCCGTCTACTCCCCCACCATGACGGACTTCATCGTGATGGTCAAGGGCAACAGCTACATGTTCATCACCGGCCCGGACGTCATAAAACAGGTCACCCACGAAGAGGTCACTCTCGAAGAGCTCGGCGGCGCTATGGTACATAATTCAACGTCCGGCGTGGCCCACTTCGCGGCCGAGGACGGTCACCAGTGCCTCGAGATGGTGAGGGAGCTGCTCGGCTTCCTGCCCTCGAACAATATGGAAGACCCGCCCCGTATTGCGTTCGACGACCCGGTGGACAGGCGTGAGAGCGCCCTCCGGGGCATAGTGCCCGAGAACCCCAACAAGCCCTACGACATTAAAGACGTCGTCAGGCTTGTAGTGGACGATGGCTACTTCTTCGAGGTGCACGAGCATTTCGCGCAGAACATCGTGGTAGGGTTCGCAAGGCTCGCGGGCGGCAGCGTGGGCATCGTCGGCAACCAGCCGAACGTGCTAGCCGGGTGCCTCGACATCGACGCCTCTTTAAAGGGCGGCAGGTTCGTGAGGTTCTGCGACTGCTTCAACATCCCGCTCCTCACCTTCGTGGACGTGCCGGGCTTCCTCCCCGGCACCGCACAGGAATGGGGGGGGATCATCAAGCACGGAGCAAAGCTCCTATACGCATACTGCGAGTCCACCGTACCAAGGGTCACTGTGATTACCAGGAAGGCGTACGGAGGGGCGTACGACGTCATGAGTTCGAAGCACATCCGGGGCGACATTAACTTCGCATACCCCACCGCTGAGATCGCGGTCATGGGCCCGGAGGGCGCGGTGAACATCATAGCTCGCAAAGAGATCCAGGAGGCAGAAGACCCCGAGGCCGAAAGGAAGAAGCTCGCCGAGGACTACAGGGAGAAGTTCGCAAATCCCTACAGGGCCACGGAGCTCGGCTTTATCGACGAGGTAATAAGACCCGAAGACACCAGGCAGCGGGTGATCGGAGCGTTCGAAATGCTCCAGGGGAAGAGACAGACCAACCCGCCCAAAAAGCACGGAAACATTCCACTTTAGAAGGTAATCCCGATGTTCGAAAAGATTCTCGTTGCCAACAGAGGGGAAATCGCCGTAAGGATTATAAGGGCCTGCAAGGAGCTGCGCGTCTCGACCGTAGCCGTTTACTCCGATGCCGACCGCAGCTCGCTCCACGTCTCGATGGCGGACGAGGCATTCCACATAGGCCCCCCTGCACCCGGCGAGAGCTACCTGGTGATGGAAAAGATAATAGATGCCGCCAAGCGCTCCAGGGCCGAGGCCATACACCCGGGGTACGGGTTCCTCTCCGAAAACGCCGCATTCGCCGGCATGTGCGAGAGCGAAGGCATCGTGTTCATCGGCCCCACGGCCCAGTCCATACGCCTGATGGGAGACAAGATAACGGCGAGGAAGATAGCCCTTAAGGCCAAAGTCCCGCTGGTGCCCGGCACCGACGGCGCCGTAACGGACGTCGAGGCCGGGGGCGCGGCGAAAAAGATCGGCTACCCCGTCATGATCAAGGCCTCGGCCGGAGGCGGGGGCAAGGGAATGAGGCTGGTCAGGAAAGCCAAGGAGTTCTCGGCCGCCCTCGGCATGGCGCGCAGCGAAGCCCACGGCGCCTTCGGGGACGATTCGGTGTACATCGAAAAATACATCGAGAGGCCCCGCCACATCGAGATCCAGGTAATAGGGGACTCCCACGGCAAGGTGCTCCACCTGTTCGAGCGCGAATGCTCGATACAGCGCAGGCACCAGAAGGTGATCGAAGAGGCCCCCTCGGGCTTTATCAGCGCGAAAACGAGGAAGCAGATGGGAGAGATGGCCCTGAGGCTGGCCAAGGCGGTCAAATACCGAGGCGCCGGCACTGTGGAGTTCATCATGGACCAGAAGGAGAACTTCTACTTCCTGGAGATGAACACCAGAGTCCAGGTCGAACACCCCGTGACGGAGATGGTAACCGGGCTCGACATAGTGAAGTGGATGATACGCACTGCCGCCGGCCAGAAGCTGCCCTTCAAGCAGAGCGACATAAAAATGAACGGACACTCGATCGAGTGCAGGATTTACGCCGAGGTGCCCGAGCAGAACTTCATGCCCGCCCCCGGCAGGGTGGAGTACATACGAGCCCCGAGCGGCCCGGGCATCAGGAACGACTCATCGGTGTACAGCGGGTTCGAGGTGACCCCGCACTACGATCCGATGATATCGAAGCTTATAGTGTGGGCAGGGGACAGGACCGAAGCAATAGATAAGATGAGAGCCGCCCTGGACGAGTACATCGTGCTGGGGGTAAAAACAAACATCGGGTTCTTGACCCGACTTTTTAAAGAGGCAGAGTTCGGACGCGCCGAAATCGACACCGGCTACATCGAGCGGCACCCGGAGCTGCTCAAAGCGCAGCTTGCCGACCTTGAGCCCGCCCTTGCGGCGGCGGCCCTAGGGATGCGCAACGCCACGCGAGAAGTGGAGGAGCCGGCCGCGCAAACACGATCCAATTGGAAATCATTTGCCAGGAGATTGGCCGTTTCCAGGTCCCAGGCGCTATGATATACACATTCAAGCTTCAAAACGAAATCTTCAAGGTGCACCTTGAAGAAGAGGGGCAGTTGAGTGAAATCGAGATCGACGACAAGAAGTTCCCGGTTGAGTTCAAGCGGGTAGACGACAACCTGTATTCGCTCATTATCGAAGACCGCTCCTTCGCCGTGGGGATCCTCAAGAGGGGAAAAACGATCGAGGTGTACCTCAACGGCGAGCTTTACGAGTTCGAGGCGACCTCAAGCAGAGATATCAAGACGGCGGCGGCAGGCGCAGCAGAGGGCATCCAGGAAATCAAGTCCCCTATGCCGAGCAGTGTGGTAAAGGTACTCAAAGGGCTGGGAGAGGCGGTAAAAGAGGGCGAGAGTGTGATAGTGGTCGAAGCCATGAAGATGGAGAGCGAGCTGAAGTCACCCATAGCGGGCAAGGTGAAGGAGGTCAACGTGGAGCCCGGAAACGCCGTAGAAAGCGGCACGGTGCTGCTGGTTATTTCTTCCGAGGAATAGCGGGTGAACATTCCCACCATTTGTGTGATAAAATAAAAGACTATGAGCGGAAAGACCGTAGGGCTTACAGGCGCTACAGGGTTTGTCGGGGGGCATGTAGTTAAAGAGCTTCTTTCCAGAGGGTACGCGGTAAGGTGCATAGCGAGGAGCCCTGAGGCGGCAGGGTGGCTGAGGGCGCGTGGCGTAGCCGTTTTTAAGGGCGACATAACAGAGCAGTCCTCCATCGACCCGGCGTTCTTCGAAAAACTCCCCTACCTGATACACCTCGTGGGCATTATAAAGGAGAGGGGAACTCAAACTTTCCAGAGCGTACATTTCAAGGGAACGAAGACCGTGGTGGATATGGCTAAACAGTCCGGCGGCATAAAGAAATACGTGC
>JADFKM010000014.1 GCA_022564935.1 Candidatus Dadabacteria bacterium | reverse complement strand
TGCCCGTGGAAAAACTGACCGCGTCCCTGCCCATAGCGCTTACAAAATACGATGTTTCCTTTTCATTATTAAGGGCATAGGTGGTGCCGAACATGTGCTGGTGTGCGATGGCGTTCCTGGTGCCGGGGCCGTCAATAGGTGTAACGATCACAAACCCCTTTGAGTCAGGGGCTGGAAAAGTCGCCTACATCGAAACTGTTCAGAGGGTCGTTAGTAACAACATCATCCATATCATAGATGTGGGTATCCTGGGGGGTGTAGAAGTCATTGAAGTTGGTCTCCTGGCAAAACACGGCCGTTGCGGGGTCTCCCGGGCTTGGGTTGCTGCTGGCAAATACCTGCACATGCACCCACACGGGGGTGTCCACGCTGGCATTAGTGACCTGTATGAACGATTGAAAATCCTCGTCATCCTGGTCTTGGTCGTACCAGAACACAAGCTGGCTCGCCTGCTGCGTGGTCTTTCCCGTAGGCACGATGTGGTTTGCGGCCTGGGATATTATCGGGACTAACGTCAGTCCCAAGAGAAGAGCTACCGCCATAGCTCCAAAAAATCTACTGAAATATTTACTCCTCATAGGAAGTATCCTCCTTAATTGATTGTATTTCCGGGATTTGTAACCGAATTCATTTGGGAAAAGCAGCGTCGGGTCTCCATTAAACCCACCTTACTCATGTCCTGTCCGTCTAGGGCTGCAATAACCCGATTAATGCCCTTAAAAACCTGTATATGCTACCCCTTAAAAACACGCGCCTCTAAGAAACCACACTCTCAACAATTCAATCACAATACAAATCCTGCGTCAAGTCCTAAGTTTGTGCCGCACACGCGACGCGGCACCCTGCAAAAACAAAAAAACCGGAGCGCCTGTTGTGGGACGCCCCGGCCTTATTTTCATGTCGAAGGGGGAAGGGTCGCTCCCGCCCTATATCTTATTATACAGCGCTAGTCTTCTTCCCTTCTCCGCAGTATTGAGCGCAGCCCTATGCCTAGAAGCGGGATGAGCATCATAACTGTATCGGCCGCCGTTGCGGTGATGGTATCGGTGACGATGAGCACTTCCGGCGGCCATTTGAACCCGGCAGTAACCATAGCGCTTTAGCTCAGCGCGGGCAATTGCTTAGCCCGACAAGACCCGATAAGTGGCTAGAACGGTCTCAGCTTGATGTCCTGCTCTTCAACTTCAACTCGCCATGTGCGTAGTGACCGCAGGTCTCGTTGGAGTCTCCCGATATTAGGATAGACGTTCTTCGGAAAGATATTCTCACCGGTTCGGATATCATACCGGAAGTGATGCCATGGGCACTCTATGAAATCTTTCCCGAGGAAATCTTTCCCGATATAGCCTTGATGGAGGGGGCCGTGACGATGAGGGCATGTTGCTTCGAAGGCACAGTAGTCTCCCTCCAGGTTGACTACAACAACAGCAACTCCGTTGATCTCGGCAACCTTCATCTGCCCCGGCATAATTTCGCCCCTTGTAGCTACACTTACTAATTCAGACGCATACATCTATCCTCACCCCCCAGCTGGCTGACCCGTTCAGGGGGCTCGTGTGAGCCCACTTTGTTGTTGCTGCTAGAATCTCGCGGTCAAAAAGCCCGACACGTACGGGGATTGACCCGGTGTCCGTCTGCGGAAATGTCCAGATGGGCCTTCTTCCAAGAACTCGGAGAACCATGCTTCGTGTTCGACTTCCTCATGCAGTACCGCCAGGCAAAGGGCGTAAGTTCTATGATCCTTACCGGTAGTCATGTTACAGAGCTCGCTATAGACACGAATAGCACAGCGCTCCGCCTCGACCAAGACCGTCAGAAGCTGTTTCATGTCTCGAGGATCGTCCGGGAGATAAGCATCCGGGCAAGCTGAGTCTTCGGCAAACTTTCTAATGTCCCGGGGAAGCTCCCCACCTAGCTCATAGATCCTCGGAATCAGCGCTTCGAAGTGATTGCGATCTTCCAAGCGTGCATCCTCGATGATCTCCTTTATGCCCTCGCCCTCGAAACCGATCGAATTCACCCGTAGGATAGTGTAATAGTAATAGGTTGTAAACTCCGCAGCCGCTGCCCGGACCAACTTCTCTAGCAGTTCCTCGACGTTGATCCCTGCTTGTTCCACAACCTCTCTGGCTTGTTTACCCATGGTTATCTCCTCCTATTCTTTATTTGGCACTGGCATTTACTATAACACATACATTCTCTTTAAGATTAGCTAACCATTTTCATAAGCTCTCACTCAGTCACCTACTGGCAATACTACCTCTCCTTTAGCGTCTAAACTTCGAAAGCCGCCTCAGGTTTGAGCTAACTTAAATAAACAACATTATTTCATTCTTTCTTCGAAATAGGAAATGATTCGATCTTTAAGAGCCACTATTAATTACTAAATTCAGTACTGTCATATTTTAATGATTACATTTCAGATAACTAAATAGATCGTATGGTAATTGATTATAGCAAAGTCATTGTGGTTTGTTAACGTTTTTTTGCAAAATTGAGTTTTAATAATTTAAGATAGTACATTGGAGCCTCACCCAAAAGCTGTACCGCGAAAATTAGAGATTTCCGGCGTTTTTTGTCATAATGTCGCTTGCCTTCAATGAACTTCACCCTCCATTTTGTCATAACTATTTTTGAGTGCCAAAATGTGGTGAAACTGTGCTAATCCACGGCGAAATACTCCTTGTCACGCAGGTCGTGAACCATGAGCACGTAGTCGTGGGGCTCTCCGTTCTGGTCCCATACGTGCCCGGGAAGGACGGCCGCCTTTACGAAGCCGAGCTTCTCGAACGTCTCTATAGGTTTAGTCTGGTCGAGCATGAACTCGGCGTCGAGCTTTACGAGACCGATATTCAGAGCGATATGAATTAGCTCTTCGATAAGCCTTCTCGCCACACCCTTTCTTCTGTAATTGTTTCCTACAACTACCCTGACGTTCCCGATGTGGGACATCCATCCCCGTCTCTGCTGTTTTAATGATGCGTTTCCGACCACTTTGTCCCCATCGATTGCCAGCAGAGGCAGGACGCGAAAATAGTCAAGCTCCCTGCACCATGCCTCGATAACTTTAGGGTCCATTACATCGTGTTGAAGAAATACGCGCTCTCCTTCCGGAACGCTTTTGAAAAGCCTTATCAGTCCCTCTTTGTCGTCACTCAACATAGGCCTTATCACGATTTTCGAGCCGTCGTCAAGCGTTTCCTCTTTTGGGTACCTCTCCTCAAGTACTATATCCAACATTCCCTCTACCTCCCTCAAGTAAATTCATCCACCCCCAACTATTATCAACGCAAAGGAGCACAATTGCAAAAGATTTATCGTGATTGTGTACCCGCCACATTAAAGCTTCGGTTTGATACACATCCGGGAAGCGTGAGGAAAGCGGCACCCTATGTGAAAGACATCAGGATAAATTATTTAACGGGTATGGCCAGATGAGGTCTTGTTTGTTTGACAAAGCGGGGGAAATTATGGTTATGCAAGTCTTGTAAATCTATGCGGATTTGGTTACTGTCTATGTTTCATAAATTCATGCACATCCTCGGGGTAAAAAAATGGGGCAGTTAAGAAAAGCGGCAGCCTCGGGGGTATGATTTCGTTGTAATCAAAAGGGGATTTGCGCCGTTTTTTTCAATCCTGTGAACTGTTAAATCCGGTTTGCGTTATAATACATATGCGTTTTAATTACTCTATCTTACGAGCAGGAGGGATGAGGGAGAGTTCCAACTCTACGATTTACAAGGAGAAGTGCATTGAAGATAGGTATTGCGAAAGAGACTGTTGACGGCGAGAGACGGGTTGCGCTGGTGCCCGCTATGGTCTCGAGGCTGATAGATAACGAACACGTTGTGTTTGTTGAGAGCGGAGCGGGCGAAGGGGCGTCGTTTTCCGATAACGACTACAAAGAACAGGGCGCAAAGGTGATTAAAGACCCCTCGGGGTTGTACCTAGACAGTGAAGTGGTCGTTAAGGTACAGCCTCCTCAAACAAAAGGGAAGATTAAAGAAGTTGATTTTCTCAAAGATGGTTTGGTTCTAATTTGCTTTCTTTCCCCTTTCGAGAACCCCAGCTTGATAAAGATCCTTGCGACTAAGAAGGTAACCGGCTTTGCGATGGAATTCATCCCCCGTATCGCCCGGGCCCAGAGCATGGACGCTTTGAGCTCTATGGCGACCGTTGTGGGTTATAAGGCTGTGCTTATGGCGGCAGACAATATGGGCAAATTTTTCCCCCTGCTTATGACGGCCGCCGGCACAATTCATCCGGCTAACGTGCTGGTTCTAGGCGCCGGCGTCGCCGGGCTTCAGGCCATTGCCACGGCAAAGCGGCTTGGCGCCAGGGTCGAAGCGTTTGACCCGCGCCCGGCGGTGAAGGAGCAGATCGAGAGCCTCGGAGCGCAGTTCGTGCCCATGGAGCTTCCCGAAGGAGATGTCGAAACGCAGGAAGGTTATGCAAAAGAGATGACCGAAGAGTTCCTCAAAAAAGAGCAGGAGGCCATTGCTTCGAGACTGCCGAGGGTGGATGCCATAATTACTACTGCCGCGGTGTTTGGGAAGCGCGCTCCGGTTCTTATCACCGAGCAGATGGTGAAGCTCATGCCCAGCGGCTCGGTCATAGTGGACATTGCAGCCGGCACGGGCGGGAACTGCGAGCTGACGAAGCCGGACAAAGTGGTGGAGAAGCACGGAGTAAGCATTTTTGGCGAGACCAATCTCGCCTCCGCCCTGCCCGTACATGCAAGCCAGATGTATTCGGGCAACATGTTGAACCTTCTGAACCATCTGTACCCGAAGGCGGATTTTGAGCTTGATTTCGAGGATGAGATCATCGGAGGCGCTTGTATGACCAGGGATGGTAAAATCGTAAATGAAATGGTGGATCAATTCATAAATAACGGAGGTGAGTAGGTTATGGAGGTGATCATCGTATTTTCA
Source organism: Candidatus Dadabacteria bacterium (assembly GCA_022564935.1). Lineage (GTDB taxonomy): Bacteria > Desulfobacterota_D > UBA1144 > Nemesobacterales > JADFKM01 > JADFKM01. The sequence goes on along the minus strand of JADFKM010000014.1, from coordinate 31,766 downwards.
CTTTATGTGTTTGTTCTTTCTATGCTTGTCGGATTTGAAGTTATAGCCAAGGTGCCTACTCTTCTCCACACTCCTCTCATGTCGGGCTCAAACGCCATCTCCGGCATTACCATCGTCGGAGCGCTCATAAGCGCAGGCTCAGGCCACGGGGTTGTCAGCTCGATACTGGGCATGTTTGCCGTTATAATGGCGACAGTCAACGTCGTAGGCGGTTTTAAGGTAACCGACAGGATGCTGGGGATGTTTAAGAAGCAAAAATAAAGTTTTTAGAGGAACATGATTGCCGGGGAATAATACCCAGGGAGTAATACTATGAGTGCGCAGACTAATTTAATCTACCTAGTCGCCGCAGTGCTGTTTATATTCGGCTTGAAAATGCTCAGCTCCCCCAGGACGGCCAGGCGGGGAAATATGCTGGCTATGCTTGGGATGTTAATAGCTATAGTCATAACCCTGCTGGACAGACAGATAATCAGCTGGCCGTACATCATGGTGGGAATCATAATCGGCTCCGCCGTCGGGTATATCGCCGCGCAAAGGGTGGCGCTTACCGAGATGCCCCAGATGGTTGCGGTGTTCAACGGGCTTGGCGGAGGGGCTTCTATGTTAGTGGCGTTTGCCGAGGTGGGGCCGAGGGTTCTGCGCCTGGAAACAAACCCTGAGCTGTATTTGGTTGTGACAATTGTCCTGAGTGTGCTTATAGGAACGGTTACGCTGACCGGGAGCATGGTGGCTTATGCGAAGCTGCAGGGGCTTCTAACCGGCGCTCCTATTGTTTACAGGGGTCAGCACGTAGTCAACGTAATTTTGATTGTCGTCTGTGCGGTTTTGGGAATTATGATGGCCTTTAACCCATCGATGTGGCTTCTGCTCGTTTTAGTATTTATTATTGCCGCAGTCCTGGGCGTATCGTTGGTTATTCGCATTGGAGGCGCCGATATGCCGGTCGTCATTGCACTTCTTAATTCATATTCGGGCCTTGCTGCCGCGGCCACAGGCTTTGTGATATCGAACAACGTGCTCATAATAAGCGGCGCACTCGTGGGGGCTTCCGGCCTCATACTCACTAAGATTATGTGTGTGGCCATGAACCGCTCCCTCGCAAATGTGCTCTTCGGCGCTGTCGGCACGGCTGGAGGAACGGGAGTCGTATCCGAGGAGGAGAAGAAAAGCGTTACCAGATACACCCCCATGGATGCGGCGCTTATGCTTGAAAACGCCTATTCGGTGATAATAATCCCCGGTTACGGACTCGCCGTCGCCCAGGCGCAGCACGTGCTTCAAGAGGGGGCAAAACTACTCATGGACAAGGGCATAAAGGTTCGCTATGCAATACACCCGGTGGCAGGGAGAATGCCAGGACACATGAACGTGCTTCTTGCCGAGGCCAACGTGCCCTACGACCTGCTCCTGGATATGACTGAAATAAACGAAGATTTCAAAGACACGGACATTGTCCTTGTCATAGGCGCAAACGACGTTATTAACCCTGCGGCCAGGTACAAAAAGGGAAGCCCCCTGTACGGCATGCCTATACTAAACGCAGACCAGGCTAGGACTGTTATAATCTGTAAAAGGAGCCTGAGCCCGGGCTTTTCTGGCGAAGACAACGAGTTGTTCTATGATGACAAAACGATGATGGTCTTTGGGGACGCTAAAAAGACCGTTACGGACATTACCAATATCCTCAAGAGCGCTTAAAGCAATGTCTACCGCAGCACCACTGTTTTGTTAACAGCCTATGCTTGCGGATTGCAATTCAATGCCTTTTCAAAAAAAGCAGCTTTAAGATAGGATTTTTTTGGGGGGGTTAAAAAAAGTGTGGGAGCTTCCCGGGGAAGGATAAGCTCCCACCTGTTTTTAAGGAGGATGGAGGATGGAATTAAGTATCCATATTAATTTCTACTAATAATATAAAGTATTTTACTTTAAATTACAAGGGTTATTTTTTCCCAAAGCACAAATATTTCATAAATTGTTGAAAATAACGGGAATTTTGTAATTTGCTAAGCGTTCTTCACTCTATTATTCATATACAAATCACAAGGACAAGGGGGCGGTTATCTGCGAGGAGGGCTCTTGTTGATTGAATTCAGTGGATTAAATTTCCATAAAAATGCCTTTGATATCAGATGGTTAGCATATATACTTCACGTTGGTTTTTATTGATGCTCCTCAACGTTACCTTACCCAAGCCCTGATACTGGTTAAGAACAAACTTTTTTCTGACTCAACAAGGCACAAAATTATTTCTTTTTTTCGTCAGGTAGAGTTTTGTGATGGAAAACCTGGTCTTTCACGTTTTTTTGGTCGCTCTCGGCACAGCGCTTGCAACAGGCCTCGGGGCGGTGCCCTTCGCGTTCGTAAAGACGCTGTCTTCTAGGATGCAGGGTATAGCGTATGCGGTCGCCGGTGGGATGATGCTTTCTGCCTCGGTGTTCAGTCTCGCCGAGCAGGGGCTTCGCAGGGGTAGGGTCTGGGATGTGCTGATCGGGTTTCTAGCGGGGGCTTATTTCTACTGGCGTACCGGAAAGTACGTCGAAAAAACTGACTGGACTCTTGAGAACATGAGTCTCCATGACTCCAGGCAGTCTGTACTGATTATTTTGACGATGTTTATTGTTTATTCACAGCATACCCGAGGGCATTGCCATTGGTGTGGGTTACGGCACGGGAGAGTTCAAATTCGGACTCCTGCCGGCCATTGCCATAGCAGTCCATAACATACCCGAGGGGATTGCCATCTCCCTTCCGCTACGTGCAAAAGGAGTGTCTACCTTTAAATGCGCCCTGTACTCTGTATTCTCCAGCGTGCCTCAGCCTGTGGCTGCGGTGCCTGCGTTTTTGCTGGTGTGGTTTTTCCAGCCCCTACTCGCCTTCAGCCTCGGTCTTGCCGGAGGCGCTATGATATTTCTGGTAATTGCTGAGTTGATTCCCGAGAGCTTGATGCTGTGTTCCAGGAATGATTGCGCCTGGGGCATAATGGCCGGCCTTGTGATCATGCTCGTGTTTACCTCCGGCCTCGGCATTTAGCGCTTCAGGGGGCCGCGATGTTAATAACTCACACCGGTTCTGTGGTATAAACCCGTTGGATTGTGACGAGTCTCCTCAATGACATAGTTACCTATTAGGAGATTACAAAGGCCCCCGAACATTGGAAATTAACAGCCGATGCGGTATGTTAAGGGTGTCTGAATCAGATTTTCTCAGCGGGAGTAGAGTAGACTTGCCGAAAAAACCCTGGGGCGGAAGGTTCAAAAAAGCAACGCATGAGCTTGTCGAGCGGTTCACGGAGTCTGTGAGTTTCGACAAGAGGCTTTTTGTTGACGACATAGAGGGGAGCATCGCCCATGTGAAGATGCTCTCGAAGCAGGGAATTGTGTCCTCTGAAGAGGAGCAGGCCATCATCGACGGTCTTCGTGACATCAGGGCCGAGATGGAGACCGGAGAATTCCCCTTCCGCACGGAGTATGAAGACATCCATTTGAACATCGAGGCCCGGCTCATCGAAAAGATAGGCGAGGCGGGAGGCAGGCTCCACACCGCAAGGAGCAGGAACGACCAGATAGCCCTCGATGAGCGGCTGTATCTGAGACGGGAGACACGGGAAATCAATTCCCTTATTAAATCCCTTGCCGGGGCCTTCCTTACCCAAGCCGAGGACAACGTAGGGGTTATGGTGCCTTTTTACACCCATCTTCAAAGGGCTCAGCCTGTGCTGCTCTCCCATTACCTGCTGGCGTATTTCGAGATGCTCCGCAGGGACAGGGAGCGGTATATGGATTGTATGAAGCGCTTCAACGTCCTTCCGCTCGGCGTATGCGCTGGAGCGGGGACAACATTTCCTATCGACAGGCACTACGCTGCGGAGTTGCTGGGGTTCCCCACCGTTACCCGGAACAGCATCGATACCGTTAGCGACAGGGACTTCGTGATAGAGTTCATAGCGACCTCCGCCATACACTATATGCACCTGAGCAGGCTTGCGGAGGAGCTCGTGTTGTGGTCGAGCAAGGAATTCGATTTCGTTGACCTTGGGGACGAATTCACCACCGGCTCCAGCATTATGCCTCAGAAGCGCAACCCCGATGTGGCGGAGCTTATTAGGGGCAAGACCGCAAGGGTGTACGGGAGCCTTACGGCGGTGCTCACCCTCATGAAGGGTCTTCCGTTTTCCTATAACAGGGATATGCAGGAAGACAAAGAGCCGCTGTTCGACACTGTGGATACCGTAAAGTCTTCCCTGGAAGTATTGGCCGAGATGATAAAAACGGCCCGCTTTAAGCCGGAGAGTATGGAGAGCGCCCTTACCGGGGGGTTCAGCACCGCAACCGACCTCGCCGATTATCTGGCGAGGAAGGGGATGGCGTTCCGCAAGGCCCACGAGGTTGTGGGCGGTGTGGTGAGCATGGCCGAAGAGCGCGGCAGGGAGCTTCACCAGCTCAGCATTGAGGAGCTGAGGTCGCACTCCGAGCTTTTTGCCCAGGACGTATTTGAGTGTATTACCGTTGAGGGCTCCATATCGAGTCGTACTTCTTATGGCGGCACGGCAAAACAAAGCGTCCTCAAACAGCTTGAGGAGTGCAGTAAGGAGCTTGAGCTGTGGTGAGGGGAGGGGGTGTCCCTATTTTGTTTCGCTTCCTCAGCTAAGAAACGGGAGGGGGCTAATCGTACATCTCTTTTTTGAATTTCTCGGCTTCTTCGGGCTGTGGGCCGCTAGAGGCCATGTCCTTATAGAACTCTTCGTCGTAGGTTCTGGTTTTTATCTGTATCGGCATAGGCAGGGCGTGTCCGAACAGGAGGACTTGCTGCTTCGACTCCAGGGTAGAAAGTAGTGAACGGAGTGCGGAGGGGTCGTGAACCCCCGTGAGGACGGCCTGGATGTCCTTTTCGTCGTTAAGCTGAGTCGTTAAGCGTGTGCCTATTTGAGATATGATCTCGTCGTCGATTCCAGAGGGGCGCTGGTCTACGACCAGCATAGTAACGGAGTACTTTCGAAGCTCCCGTGCTATGGTGCCGAATATGGTCTGTTTTGCGGCATAAGGACTGAGGAACTTGTGAGCTTCTTCAATTGTGATCATGAGGTGCTTGGGCTTATCCGCCGGGTTTTGGGTCGATTGATAATTCTCAGTTTTATCTATGTATCTATCGTAAATCCTTCTGGTTATCATATTTGCAACGAGGATGTATTCCATCGGTTGCGTCCCTGCTCCAAACTCAAGCACAATATTTATTCCTCTTTCAAGGTTCTTTATTATCTCTCCGATTGCATCTTCTGCTTTTTTTATGCTATCTACTAAAAACGGAAGATTTTTAAGCCTTCTAAGTTTTCTATGCAGTGCTCCGAGTGAGCCGGAATGGGCGCCCAGCTCCTTTGCGATGTCGGGGATATCTTCCTGCTCCCATGACAGCAGCTCGCTGAGCCATCTAGTTCTGTGCTCTTTATATATGGCAAACGCAGACTCAATGGCTGTGGCTGAAAGGTTCAGTTCTTCCTGAAGAAGAAATATGTCTTCAATTTCTATCTGCTCAGGCGAGATGTAGACGCTCATGTCGGGGGACCTCCCGCGCTTCCTTGTAGAGTCGGGGTCCAGTGAAAAAATTGCAACCCTATCGCCGAAGAGCTGCTTCAGTCCCTTTACGAATCCTTCTCCACCTTCAGTTGTTGCGCTCCAACCATATTCGTTGTGCATGTCGAATATGAGGTTCACCGCCCTGTCATTCTTTATGATTCCGGCAAGGACAAGCCTTGTTAAAAAGGTTTTTCCCGATCCGGTCTTACCAAAGATGCCGTTTGACCTCTCAACGAACTTATCGAGGTTGAGACACACAGGTGTTGTCATATCTATTGGTGTTCCGATGTTGAAAAATGTATGATTGTCTTCCTTGCCGAAAATAGTACTCACATCGGGTTCTGCAGCATCTTTTACTTGAGCAAAATGCGGTGGGACTGTTTTTACTGTAGAAGGCTCATTTGAGTTTTGATGAATTGTAAGCATCGGCCGAAGCTCCACGGTGGCGTAGGTGCTCGTGCCCGCGAGCACGCTCCTCATTACCTCGTCGTCCATGGAAGGGGGGTTGGTGAGCGCGTTGGGAGAGGAGGAATCCAGCCTGACGTTGGTTATGAGGGAGAAGAACCTGTGGAGAAGACCTTCAATAACTACAAATTTCCCGACCTTAATCTCTTCGATGCTCCGCTCGGGGCTGAGCTTCATCTCAAGCCCCTCCACGAGCGAGCCCCTTGTTATCAGACCGAGTTCAGTTTCAGAGGTCATGTCCTAGTCTCACAATGAGAATAGCTAAGTCGCCCCGCTGTTTCAAGGACGCGGTTCCTGCGGCGGTGTTGAATAACAGGATAAATGTGATAGATTAGATGGGATATTTGCTAACATGGCTATCTTTGCGGCCCCTTCGTCTAGTGGCCTAGGACACCGCCCTCTCAAGGCAGAGACACGGGTTCGACTCCCGTAGGGGCTACCACCATCCATCTCGTGGGTCACGCCGCTCAAGGGTGCAACTCTTTCAAGATTTGTTCGGCAATGCGACTTCGAAAAGGGGTTCCTTTCTCTAATGTCACTGCAGCAGCCTGTAGAAACGGAAGAAGAAGTTGTTTATGGGTAGTATCTCGATGTCCTTGAATCCCGCTTCCCTTGCATAACGCCTCAGCGTATCCGGGCGCATGACCGTGCCCGTCTCTGCCGAGGGCTCGTCCGCTTTGCATACGGGTAGGCAGTGCTCAAAGTGTGGTTATATCCCCCCCCTATAATATTAACATCATTACGATATAACTTAATAGTTGGCTCTCAATGCCGCTGACTGCGGAAGTTTTCGGGGCGAAAGGCGGGGGCGTGAGTAAGCATGGTTTTTGATGGTTTAAGTAACGTTCGCAGTGGGAGATTTACTTCAAAACATCGGTGAGTTGGTGAGGCGTACTAACCGACTGGTTTATGCCTACTCAGACTGAAGGAATGTCGGACGGATGTTGAATAGGTAGTAAAAAAGGTTGATAAAAAATATAAAGAAGTTAATCTTGATTTTTATTTTTTAGTATAGTTATTTACAAATAGACGGTTGGGTTAGTAGTCGTTATCTAGAGTTGCTGTAAATATGTTTAAGGTGTGAGTATGCCGTGAATGCTCGAATAATTCGTTATTTGACGTTATATTTACTCTGGGTACAATTTGTAAGTGAATGCTTACATTTAATGATCAAATGGGGGGATGCTTATGATTGTTCCAATATTATAAGAATGGTGTTATTAAAAAATTCCTTGACATAAGAAATCGATTTGTAATAGCATATAAATGAGGAGAGTATTGAAATGAGCGCAAATTATAAAAAGCTCAGGATCATATGTCTTCCATGCTTTGTATTTTGCTTATTGCTAATCACCTCCTTGGGATGTGACGATAACGGCGATTTCGTTATAGCCCCCGCTCCCCTTCCATCTATAAACAAACTCAACATCGAGATACTCGACGCTTCAATCAACTCGGATAGAAGAGCTGTAATTACCTTCCGTATCTTTGACGACGAAGGGAACCCGATTGACAGCGGCATCGTAAGGATTCGCTTGATTATCGCCAGGATTGAGAGCGGCGACACTCAATATCAAGACTACATCACCAGGGTTCAAACGAGCTCGATAACGGGCGTGTCCGCTACCCAGGCAAGCTCGGAAAACGCAGATGACGGCACGCTTGTGAACATGGGCGGAGGCCTGAATCAATATACATTTAACACTGTTTTGCCCCCAGGCTTTGATCCGAATGCCACACACACTGTTGGAATATTCGCCGATGTCGAAATACTCGGCCGGCAGTTTGTCGCCAACGCCACTTTTGACTTCGTCCCCTCGGGGGGCGGCGTAAGAGTGGTTCGAGATGTGGTGAGGGTTGAGAGCTGTAACACCTGCCACGACCCCCTGAAAGTCCACGGCGGCTTCAGAAGGGACGTAAAGCTGTGTGTGCTGTGCCATACGGCTGAGATAACGGATTCCGAAACGGGTGTAACAACTCCACAAATCGACCCTGACACGGGCAACTCTATTGATCTCAAGGTGATGGTTCACAAGATTCACAGAGGGGCAGAGCTGCCGAGCGTACAAGAGGGCACCCCTTACCAGATTGTAGGCTTCCGCGACAGTGTTCACGATTTTTCCGAGGTCGAGTTCCCACAGAACATAAAGAACTGCGAGAAATGCCACGGGGGCATTGCGACCCAGGCGGACAATTTCAAAACCAACCCGTCAAGGGCCGCCTGCGGCTCCTGTCACGACGATGTAGTATTTGCCACCGCGGAGAACCACCCCGTGGTGCAGCTTGACGACGACAACTGCTCCGCCTGTCACCTGCCTTCTACGGGCACCGAGTTCGACATCTCTGTTGATGGGGCCCATACGGTTCTGTTGCGCGCAGCATCTCTACCCGGTGTTAACTTTGAAATCGTGAGCGTTAGGAGCGCCGAGACGAGTCTTCCCACTGTTGGGCCGGGGGAGCATGTTCAGGTGGCTTACAGCATAAAAACCGACGCCGGAGCTGTCATTACTCCACAGGACATGGATTCCATAAGCCTCGTTATTGCGGGACCCACGAACGACTACGACATACAGGACTACAACGGCGACGGCCTCAAGACACCCGGCGCGGAGAATGTGCTGCGCGAAAGGCCTGCAGATGCTTCTGTAGGGCCTGACGCATCGGGCAACTTCACCTATACCTTTGACGGCATGATACCCGCAGATGCTACGGGCACCTACGCTATCGGTATTGAGGGCAGGATTGCCAGAACAGTAGGCGGCGACGACCGTATCCTGATCGAAGAGGTCGAAGAGGCCGGGCAGAACGTAGTGTTTTACTTCCCGGTGACCGACCCGGTGGCCGTGCCCAGGCGGATGGTTGTAGACAATACGTTTGAGGGTGAGCTTTGCAGCGCCTGTCATGGCGTGTTCTCCAAGGACTTCAGCATACACGGCAACCTCAGGAACAACACCGAATACTGTGTGCTCTGCCATAATCCCTCCGCTGACGACATAGCCGTGCGGCCGGTTGATTTCCCCGGAGACCCTGCAATGAGCGAAGCCATACACTTCAAGGTCATGATCCATAAGATCCATACGGGAGAAGAGCTGACCGAACAGCCGTACATCATCTTCGGTTTCCGTGGCAGCGTCAACGACTTCGGCGAAGTGCTTTTCCCCGGCGACAGGAGGAACTGCGAGGAGTGCCATTTGCAGGATACATACGTGCTGGATCTAGGTTTCGGAGTCCTTGGCCCCGGAGTGCTGTCCACGACCGAGCGCGAATTCACTAAGGACGATTCAACTATAACGGTTCTAGATACGTTCTTTACGACTCCGATAATCGCCACGTGCACAGGCTGTCATGACGGACTTGGAGTCACAGTGGCCGGCGATGCCCTTACCGGAGATGGCCATCCCGGCGGTGCTCAGCCCGAAGGGGCTTGTGTTGCCTGTCACAGCGTAGGGAACCCGCTAGGGGTGGAGAATGTGCATTTTCCGCCGCTCCCGCCGGAGCTGCGCATCGGGAGGCCTAACTGAAGTAGTGAAGAGTTGTGATGCCTAAAATGGGAGCTGTATTGATAATGCTGTTTATTGCTGCGGCCCTCGGATGCGTCGGTGGGGATGACGATGGGCAGGACTTCGGAAACATTTTCGAGAGTCCCGAGGGAGTTATTTTAACCGAAGAAGAACATCCGGATGGCTGGGGTCGCACCAATTGCTTCGCCTGCCATCCGGTTGAGGAGATACACAGAGAAAACCGTACGGGTACAGAAGGGATACTGCCTCTCGAGGATATTCAGGAGTTCGTGGAGGAAGAGGGGCTCGATAGCTGCCCGGTGTGTCACGGTGACAACGGTGTGGAAGAGTAGATGAAAAGCAATTTTCCCGCGCTGTTTGTATCGTTTTTTCTGTTGGCTGCCGTGTATGAGGGGGATGCTTTATCCCAGGAGCAGACCATACTTCCCCGCACAACGGGGGTGTTCGGCAACATCTATACCGTGTTCCAGGCTAATAGTCCCATTAAACGAACGGACGGCTCTACCAAAAAGCTTTATCCCTTTTACCAGTATCTGGAGCTGAGCGCCGTGAGCCCGGAGAACAACCTGTCCCTGAACACCTTTTTGCGCTCAAGGCAGGTACTTGACGGAGAAGACACGACATTTGACGTCTACAACGCTTATCTAGAGTACAGCAATACGGCCAAAGGGTTTGCGTTGCGTATTGGCCGTCAGGTGCTTACCGAGGGCAACAATTTCCTGCTCCTTGACGGAGGTATGCTGAGGTTCACACCGCTGGCGGGTCTTGAGGTCGTCGCTTATGGAGGCTACCAGGACAAGGACGCCCAGCCCGACCCCGAGAAGCCTCAGAGGAGCTTTGGCTCTTATGGGGTGGTACTCAAATCCCGTGAGTTCCTGGACTCCATAATTTCCCTCGGCTACGAGGCCTTCGATCCTGAAGATGCCTCGGCCCGGCAGTTCCTAAACTTCGCTTTTAACAGGGTGGTGCCGTTTACGGACTTCGCCGACGTATACAGCCGCGCCGAGTTCGACCTCAAGGAAGGAAGCTTCGCCCTGTTCACGGTTGGAGTGGGAATAAGCCCGGTGAATTCGCTGTACCTCAACTTCGAGTACAGCACCTACGAGCCGGACGACGACAGGGACGAATTCCTCCAGGACCGCATATTCGATATTTTCTCGGTAAGCAGGCTTCACGAGGCGAGGGTGGGGCTTACGTACTATCCGACGAGCTTCCTCGAAGTGTCTTCGAGTTATTCGTTTGCCCGCTACGAAGTATTGGAGGGGGTGTCTACCAGCGGGCACATCTTCAAGCTCGGGTTGTCATGGGATTTCTGGACAGAGATAGGGCTCAAGACGTTTCAGGGCTTTTACTTCGTAGACGGCCGCGAAGACGACAGGGCAATCGGCTTCAACTTCGGGGTTTCCGAGGAGATATTGAGGGGCTTGGACCTCCAGTTCTCCTTTGCCTACGCCAACTTCGAGACGGTTACGAATAAGGACGGGGACGCATTCAGCTACATTATGGGGGTACAATACCTCGTGATCCGCGGCCTTGTGGTCAGGGCCGAGGTTGAAATTAACACCAACCCCGATTTTGAGAAGGACGTCAGGACGAATTTGGGGGTGAGCTACTACTTCTGAGGCCTGTTATGAAGAGAGTGGGCTTTATCTACATTTTGTTTGTAGGGTTTGTGTTCGCGGCGCTTGTCGGCTGCCGCACACAGGAGGCCCCCGAGTGGGGCTGGAAGGCGGACAGGCCCCGGATGACACGGGAGACGTTCTCCCACGATGTGCATAAGAAGGTCCTCGAGAAGGAAGGCTTCGGGTGTTTTATCTGCCACACGACTGATGTGGAAATAGACGAGTACACCGAGCCCGAGGAGATGATAAAGATTTCGGAGCAGGCCTTCTTTCCTGGAAAAGACACCTGTCATTTTTGTCATTACAACCCGCAGGCCGGAAACATCGCCCCAGACAGATGCGGCATATGCCATTTCAACACCAGGGAAATCCAGCCTCCCAACCACAATTTCGACTGGGTATCGAGGCATGCCGTATTCTCGAAGGCTGACTCAAAGAGCTGCGAGGACTGCCACAGTCCCAGGTTCTGCGAGGACTGCCACAAGCGTAGAGACCTCCCCACCAGGAGGGTTCATGACAGGAACTTCAGGTTCGTCCATGCGATTGAGGCGAGGGCGAATCCCAGGACGTGCGGGACGTGCCACCAGCTGAGTGCGTTTTGTGAAAAATGCCATATAGAGGGCGGTTATGAGAGGTAGCCTGTCGGCAATTATATTTATGCTTCTTCTGGTGTTTCCTGCGGCTCTCTATTCACAGGACGGGGATGAGGAGAACCCGCATAAGGAGATGACCGAAGACCAGTTCGTGTGTCTGGAATGCCACACCAAAGTCCCTAAAGAGACTGAGAGCAGCCCGGATTACTTCCTAGTAGACCTCCCTTCGGAGAACTGCCTGGGATGCCACTCCGAGATGCCCCATCCGGGGGTCAGGGAGCACGAGGGCAAAGAGGCCTCCCCCCTTCCCGGTGACGAAAACGGAAAGGTCGCCTGCTTTAGCTGTCATGACCCACACCCCGTGGGGGTGCTGAAGGGCAGGGTAGTTTATAAGGCCGAATTGGACGAGAGGAACAAGAGGTTCATAAAATTCGTCGTTTTGCCGGATGTTGAAAAAACCGTGGGCAAAACCGTGTCCTCCGGCGAGAATGAGGATGTTAGGCTCCGACATCCGGTTTCTAAGAACGAGCTTTGCAACAGGTGTCATGAAAGTCTTCCAAAAACCAATTTTAGAGGGAAAGTGCTATGGGACAAGTTTATTCGTCTTTACTCTTATTGATCGCGTTTCTTGTGCCCTTGGCTGTGGCGTCGGCTGAGCAGGGCGCGCCGCCGGAGGGCAGGAGGCTGTTTATCGAAAAGAGGTGTTATTCGTGCCATACGATAAAGGCCGAAGCCGCCGCAATACAGAAGGAGAAAGAGGCTTTTGCAAAGGAAAGAGGCGTCGAGACCAAGCCCAAGGGAGAAGAAGATAAGATAGGGGTCGACCTGTCTGACATCGGGAAAAGACGAGATGCCGACAGCATCAGGTCGTTTGTCAAAAACCCGAAGCCCTATTTCAAGACTGACTACGAATGCAAATCCAAGGCGAAGAAAAAGTATCGCAAGAGATTTAAGGGCACAGCCGATGAGATGGATTGTCTAGTTGGTTATCTATCAGGACTGAAATACGAATCTCATCAGGCTGCCGATTTCAAGTCGTGCCTTAAAGAAGGGGAGTGAGTTTCCCTCGGCGCGGACTTCTTAGCGCTGTGCCTTTTGTGACACACATTTCATTTTACGGCGGTGGACATCCCCTGTTCCGGTATTCCTAATTCCGCATTCCCTTAAAACGGTGGCGGACTTCTCTGAGAGTACTTTTCCCATATGGCTGTGCGGTGGCATATCTGTGCGCCGGACACTTGTGTGGATTGCTTGAATTTGTGTAGTATTCAGTTGTTAAAACTAACGATAACAGGCAGTTGAATGCCTGAGATTGCGCATTGACCTTTACCATGTTAGCTTAACCTGTTAAGGTTTTATTCAGTTTGGAGAAATGATTTCGTATGCCTTTTTCACAGCAGCTCGTTGATAGGGTAAATGTGGTTATATCAAAGCATGAGACGAAGCGCTCCGCCCTGATACCGGTTTTGAGCGAGGTGCAGAACGAGTTCGGCTGGCTTTCGGTCGAATCGATGACTGAAGTGGCGCAAATCCTAGAGCTTCATCCCTCGAGTGTACGCAGCGTTGCCACGTTCTACACCATGTTCTTCACCAAACCAGTGGGGAAAAGGGTCATCTGGCTTTGCAAAACCCTTTCCTGCGCCCTTAGGGGAGCCGACAAGGTAGAGCGCTATGTGTCGGAGAAACTTGGCGTGCACACGGGGGAGACGACCTCGGATGGAAAGATCGTGTTTATGGAGACTGAATGCCTCGCCTCATGCGGCAGCGCACCCGTGATGCTGGCAGGCGACGAGTTATACGATTGTCTGAGCAGAAATATTATTGACGAAGTAATAGAGAAGCTTCAAGCGGATTGAAAGACCGCTATAGTTTCCCCGATGATCTATTTCTTTGCCTGAGTCTATGAATACCCAAAGCAAAGAACACGCAATTCGCATCTTTAAACACGCCCTTGAGGCTGCCAGACCAGCCGGGTGTGTGCTCGAGCATTTCGCTCTTGACGGGGAGACTCTCACCGTCGATGATAAGGTCTACGAACTAAAGGACTACGGCTCTATTTACGTGATTGCATTCGGCAAAGCCGCACCCGCTATGGCAAGCGCGGTCGAGGAAGTCCTGGGGGATAGAATCAGGAAGGGATGCGTAGTGTCGAATACCCCTCCGCCCCGCCCTTTTAAGAAATTGAGGTTTTACCCCTCGAGCCACCCCATGCCGGATGAAAGGAGCGTAAACTGCTCACTTGAAGTTACGAGGATTCTTGAAAATGCGCAGGAAGGCGACCTGGTAATCGCCCTTATTTCGGGGGGTGGGAGCGCACTGCTTTCTCTTCCCGCCGAGGGCCTCACCCTCGAGCACAAAAGAAAGGTAACCGAGACGCTGCTTAAGTCGGGGGTGGACACACACGGCCTAAACGTCGTTAGAAAGCACATCTCTGCTATTAAAGGCGGCGGGCTCCTGAAAAAGGCCCTCCCCGCCGAAGTCGTTACTTTGATACTATCGGATGTCGTTGGGGACAGGCTTGATGTGATTGCCTCCGGCCCTATGGTTCCCGACCAATCCAGTTTCGAGGAGGCGTGGCAGGTAATCGAAGATTTCAGGCTCGAGCACAGACTGCCTCCCCAGGTCATTGTCCATCTCGAGGAAGGCAGGAGGGGGGGGATAGAGCCTAACCTCAAAACTGGGGATTTTGACCCTGAGAGGGTGCAGACCGTTATAGTGGGAAGCAATTTTAAATCACTTGTTGCGGCGGAGAAAAAGGCCGCCGAGCTTGGATACAACACCCTGCTTCTTTCCTCCCAGATTAAGGGCGAAGCCCGGGAGGTGGCTAAGGCGATGGCAGGGATTGCGCTGAATATAGAGAGGTTCAACATCCCCGTTAGCAGGCCCGCTTGTCTTGTGTTCGGAGGGGAAACAACGGTGACGGTAACCGGGGACGGAAAAGGGGGAAGGTGCATGGAAACCGCTCTTTCATTTTCAATTGAAATTATGGGACACGTTGGCGTACTTGGGCTTTTTTGCGGCACCGATGGAATAGATGGCCCGACGGACGCTGCGGGGGCTATTTGCGACGGCACCACCAGGATACGGGGACGGAAGCTTGGGCTTAGCGCCCGGGAATCGCTCCTCAATAACGATTCCCATACCTTTTTCGATAAACTGGGGCAGCTCGTGAGAACGGGGCCCACGGGAACAAACGTGATGGATATTGGGGTTGTAATACTTCGGTAGGTGGTTGCGTGTTACGGTTCAGGCGGAAGACGGTGTTGGCTATGCTGTATGCCATCATTTCGGATATTCACGGAAATCTTGAAGCCCTGACGCGGACACTCGAGGAAATAGATGGTGCGGGGGTGGATAAGATCATATGTCTCGGCGATATTGTCGGGTATGGAGCCAATCCGAATGAATGCGTTGAAACTGTTCAGGATAGGTGTGAGCTGTCTTTAGTCGGCAATCATGACTCCGCTGCCTGCGGCACGACCGAGCCCACAAGCTTTAATCCCATGGCCAGGGACGCGGTTCTATGGACGAGAAGGATGCTTACCGAAGAGAATACGCAGTATTTACAGAACCTTCCAAGTAGCAGCGAGGTAGAGAATTTTCTGATCGTCCACGGGGCTATTTCACATCCCGACCGTTACGTTCACACCCCTTACGACGCCTACAATGAGCTTAAATTGTTGGAAGAAAAAGACACCTGCTTCTTCGGGCACACCCATGTTATGGGCTACTTTGTGCTCAAGGAAGAGAAGGTGGATAATTTTACCGATTTGGAGCTGTATATAGAGCCGGATGCCAAATATTTTATTAATCCCGGAAGCGTAGGCCAGCCCCGCGACAGGAACCCCAAGGCTTCTTTTCTTTTTTTCGATGGTGAAAACAAGCACGTCAAGTTCGTAAGGCTTGATTACGACATACCTAATGCCCAAAGGAAGATTCTGGACGCCGGATTGGATCAAAGGCTTGCCACAAGGCTGGGTTACGGAATTTAATTATTTGGGGTGGGGGGGTATAATAGTGCTTGGGGAAATTAACTGAGATGGCGTCAAAACCTCTTCCACAGAATTTAGAGGCCGAGCAGTCCGTTCTGGGCAGTGTCCTGATTGACAGCAGCGCTATAAACCAGGTCCTTGAGATCCTTGGCACGGACGACTTCTACAAAGAGGCTCACCGGAAGATATTCGGCGCTATGATAGAACTCGACAGCGCTTCAAAACCCATAGATGTTCTCTCACTTTACGAGTATCTGAAATCCCAGGTTCAGCTGCTTGAAGATGTTGGAGGAAGCAGCTATATCACCTACCTACCCGAGGTCGTTCCCTCCGTCCTAAATGTGGGTTATTACGCCAAGATAGTAAAGGAAAAAGCGATGCTTAGGAAGATGATTGAGACCGCCTCGGTTATAACGCGAGAAGCCCAAAGCGAAGATGTCGACATAGAGGAGTTTGTTGAGCGCTCCGAGCAGTCCATTCTCGATGTGGCACAGAACAAGGTTCGCCCAAGTTTTTACGATTCGAAAGAGCTTACCGCAAGGGCGCTCGAAATTGTCGAGACAATGCATTTAAGGAAAGAGCATGTCACGGGGATAGCGACGGGGTTTCAGAAGCTCGACTACATTACCTCCGGGTTCCAGCCCTCAGACCTCATAGTGCTTGCGTCAAGGCCGGGTTTGGGCAAGACCTCACTCAGTCTTGACGTGGCAGTGCATGCAGCTGTTGAGGGTGGACATTCTGTTGGGATATTCTCCCTTGAGATGACCAAGGAGCAGTTGATTCTCAGGATGCTTTCCGGCATGTCAGAAGTCAACTATTCGAGAATACGGAGCGGATTTATTAGTGATTCCGACCTCAAAAAGCTATTTAAAAAAGCCCAGGTCTTATCCGAGGCCAACATTTTCATAGATGACACACCCGCTATAACGGTTCTTGAGCTCAGGGCGAAGGCCAGGAGGCAGAAAAGGGAAAAACGCCTTGACCTTTTAATAGTGGACTACCTCCAGCTTATGCGTTCCAGCAAGAGGACGGAGTCAAGAGAGCGGGAAATAGCCGAGATTTCCGCTTCTCTCAAAGCGCTTGCCAAAGAGCTCGAAATCCCGATAATAGCAATTTCTCAGCTTAGCCGCCAGACCGAGGCGAGGGTCGACAGGCGCCCGCAGCTCTCCGACCTCAGGGAGTCCGGCGCCCTTGAGCAGGACGCCGACGTGGTGATCTTCATACACCGCCAGGACGCCTACAGGACCAAGCCCGAAGAAAAAGCCCAGAGAGATGGCATCGCTGAAATAATAGTCGAGAAGCAGAGAAACGGCCCCACCGGCACGGTGAAACTGCTATTTCTTGATCAGCACGGTGTGCCGAGCTTCAGGTCTATTACAGAGGAATATGAGGATATGGAAATCCCATAGCACTGCCGTATAGGCATTTTGTTGGATCTTTGCGTATTGTTTTAATCAATCGGTTACAAGTTCTAGAAAGACTGTTTCATCCGTTTCTGTTATCTATTCGCCTCCCATAAGCCTATTTAGGTCTCTGCGCTAAATTGGCACGTCAAAATAGGTAAATCCTCAAGCGGTTTGATTCAGCTCAAACGGTTGAATATTATTACAGCTATACATATTTTGAGGGGTTGTTGTCTGCCGTGAGTAAAATGAACAAAAAAAGGATTTTAAAGGACCTGCGCAAAGTGCTCGGCAAAGAGAACGTGCTCAGCCACATCGAAGATGTGATAGTGTTTGAGCAGGACGCCTTTATCATGAGGGCCCTTCCCGATTTTGTGGTGTTTCCCACTTCCACCGAGCAGGTGCAGCGGATAGCCGCCCTTGCAAGCGCTGCTCATGTGCCCATTGTCCCGAGGGGCGCCGGTACGGGAGTAAGCGGTGGGGCGGTGCCCATCACGGGCGGTATCGTGACGTCGTTCTCAAAGATGAACCGTATTTTGGAGATCGACGTCAAGAACCGCTGTGCAGTGGTTGAGCCGGGGGTGATAAACATCGATATCTCACGTGCCGCAAAGCCATACGGTTACTTCTACGCCCCCGACCCTTCGAGCCAGATGGTGTGCACCATCGGGGGGAACATAGCGGAGAACTCAGGCGGCATTCACGGAGTGGCTTACGGCGTCACCACCAATCACGTTCTTGGGCTTGAGGTTGTGCTTCCGAGCGGCGAGGTTGTCGAGCTGGGGGGCAAAACCCTCGACTGTCCCGGGTATGACCTCGTGGGGGCGGTAGTAGGCTCGGAGGGCACACTCGGCATAGTGACGAAGATAACGCTGAGGCTTCTTCACATGCGCGAGGCCTTTGCTACTATGGTGGTGATATTCAACTCCCTTGAGGACGCCTCACAAACGGTCGCAGACATTATGGCACGCGGGATAATGCCTTCATCCCTCGAGCTTATGGACAATATGGCTATCCGCGCAGTCGAGGAGGCTTACCGGTACGGCTATCCCATGGACGCCGATGCCGTGCTGCTCATAGAGCTTGAGGGAGTAAGAGAGGCCATGGAGAGGCCGTTTAATCTGATAAAGGATATCGCCTTAAAAAACAGTGCCCGCGAGATCAGGACTGCGAGCACGCAGGAGGAGCGGGAGTATCTGTGGAAGGGGAGGAAAGGGGTGTTCGGCGCCGTGGGGATGATTGCGCCCAACCAGTTCACCCAGGACGGCGTCGTGCCCAGGCCGAAGCTTCCCGAAGTGCTTCGCAAGGTGGTCAAAATCGGGGAGAAGTACTCCCTGAAGATCGCAAACGTAGCCCATGCGGGGGATGGGAACCTCCACCCCCTGATTATGTTCGACCCCAGGAAGCCCGGGGAGCTTGAAAAAGTAACTCAAGCGGGTGAGGAGATACTGAGGCTTTGCGTGGAAGCGGGCGGAACGATCACCGGTGAGCACGGGGTAGGCATCGAGAAGCGGGAGTTCCTGAAGTGGCTCTTTACCGACGTCGACCTTGGGGCGATGAAGGCTGTGAAGGATATTTTCGACCCCAAGGGAATTCTAAACCCCGGAAAGGTGTTTGAAACCGATATCGACCCCAAGGAGCTGAGGGTAAGCTCAATAGGAGCCGCCGGGGGCGGAGGCTCAGGGGACGCATGGGTTTAGGTTGGGAACTGAGGTTTTGTCATTGTCCTAACTTCCAGTACTACGCTTCATTATGCCAGGTCGTTACCGCCGGGTAGCCGTTATGAGCCGCTTTACTGCCTTCGCCGTATCGAACAGTCTCTTCGCATTTAAAGTATACAAAATGGTTATCCGTACCGCCTGAAACCGGGCTGTTCTTTAAGAGACGCCACGGTCCGGATTCTCTTGGAAACTTTACCTCGGCCTCGGGTAAGCCCTGGCACGGTTGAGCCATTGACTTACAATCCCTCTCCTCAGACCTATAATGCAGCCAAACTTGGTTGGAGCTTACATTAGTCTTTCTTCGATATTAATAGACGAATTAGGCAGAAATTCAGGAATCCACCCCCCTCTTATTCTTCCGTCTGCTACTACTTCACCGTAGTTTAAATAGGAATTGTTGTATTGCTCAAAGGGCTCGGACATTAAAAAGAATGTAATACCGCCGGTAAATAGGGTGATTGCTGCGAACACAAATGCTTTTAACGGTACGGAAGTTCGCCGCTCTTGCGGGGGTCATTCCTTCTTTTGAGTTTCGTTGTCCAAAACCGAACTCCCGGGATTTTAGAGATGTGTTTATTCACTCAAAATTATATCCCCGATGAAATTGAAAAAGTGGTGTTTATACCATCATGGGTATGACTTTGGATTTCGATTTTACCTCGGTGTTGTAGAGTTCCGGGTCGTTCTGCCACTGCATGAACTTCTTGAATATACAGTTGAGCCTCTCCTGCACGGAGGTCCAGTGGAAATCCCAATTGTAGTCTCCGCGGCCAAAAAGGAAGAGGTCCCGGGGGAAAAACATCTCGTAGAACAGGTCGCGCTCCAAGGGAAAGGTTTTTTCAGCCGGCCAGCCGGTGCGGCAGTAGGCGTAGCCCGTAGCGAACCCCATGCTGAAGGTGCCGATGAGGCCTAGCTTTTCAGAGGCCTTGGTCACAAGCTCGATAAACACGTAAAGCGCTTCGACAGTTCTGTAACCCCTCTGCGCCATCTTCTCGTCCATCGCGAGGAGGTTGGCTGCGAAGTACATGGGATAAAATGTCGGGGAGTAGCCTGAGACCCCTTTTGTCGGGCTATGAGCGGGCTGCCTTATGATGACGTCCTCATCTATTATGCCCACCATGAAATCTTCCCTGTGGAAATCCCCGGCGTCCCCGCACAGCTCCAGGGACTTTCTTACGTTTCCCCATTCCCTCTCTCCTATCTCAAGGGCACTTTCAAGTCGCTCCCTTCTCTTTTCGTATTCGTCCAGCATGCTTTGGGCTATCCGGCCTGAGGATTACGTTAACGGTATTAAATATACATATACAGCCTGTAGTAATCAAAGCCGTACAATGAGCTGAATCGGCTTATAAATTGCAACAAAAATGTATTTAAATCCATCCGGAGTTGAGTATGTTCAACAAGTATGTTGACCGTTTTCTATCAGGCCGCAACGCAGGGGGGGCTGCACCCAATGGATGTGTTTGCAAACAAGGAGAAAAGTCTTGCCGTTCCTATAGCCCGAACTCTTTTAAAATCCTCACCAGGTCTTCGGCGGCTTTTTTCGGGTCGGGTGAGCCGAATACGGAGGTAATCACCACTATTCCGTCCACTCCGGTTTCCAACACGTCGCGTGCGTTTTTTGGGGTTATGCCTCCTATTGCAAATACCGGTATTGACCTGATCCTTGTCTTTGCCTCTCTCAGCACATCGAAGGGTGTGGGCCGCCTGCCGGGTTTTGTTGGAGTGGGATAGGGTGTGCCGAAAGTTACGTAGCTTGCCCCCTTGGACTCGGCTTCTATGCCCCTGCGAATCAGGCCGTAGCAGGAAACCCCTACTATGGCGCGCTCTCCCAGTAGTTTCCTCGCTTCCTCTATCGGGGGGTCACTTTCGCCGAGGTGGACTCCATGGGCGCCGATTTGTTTTGTGACTTCAAGTAAGTCATTAACTATGAGAGGTATGTTCCACTTATCAGCCAATTTCAGAAGCTCCTTTCCGGCTTTAATAGTCTCGTCTTTTGGTGTGCCTTTTTCTCTTAGCTGAACAATCTTGGCTCCGCCTTCAAGTGATTTCTCAATTATTTCCGAAAAATTTTTTCGAGAAATCAGCCTGTTATCTGTAATTACATAAAGTCCTTTAAGTTTGTTTTCCATTTACTTAAAATTAACTAATAAACTTGAGTTCTTCAAATTTTGCAGTTATTTTATAAACAACTTTAATTATTTTTCATAAGGGTCTTGAATTCCATGAAATATTTTGCTAAAATTGAGTAGACTAGAAGAGAATAAATTATTTAAGTCCAATTCGGATAATGAGGAGAGATAGTTATGAAGACTAAAAGCCCCGTCAAGATAGGAGCGTATCTGATTGCAGTCGTTGCTTTGTTGCTGATCCCTTACGTAGGAGCTTACGCCGCCGGGCCTAATATACCGCAAGGATTCTTTTTAGAGAATCCATATTCGTTTACAGGCGTGAGGGCAAATTTTGAAATTGTTGATCTCGACGACCCCCCCGACGGTGTGCTCATAATGAACATGGTGCGTGTAGATATAAACCTGTATGAAAATTTCGTAGGACTGTACGCCAAGTTTCCTTTCTCGGGAGTTGTGAATTTTGGAGTTGCCGAAGAGGACAATTATGAGTTCGGAAATCTGGGATTAGGTGGTAAGTTCGCCCTGGTAAATACAGAAAGTCTCATTCTGACGACCGGATTAGAGCTAATCTTTCCCACTAGCGGCGGCGATCTCGCCGCTGCCGCGGCAAGGACGTACTTTAGAGACCTGCCGTACTTCGTTGACGACGCCTTGACGCTCATTCCTTATGCTGTCATTGGCGTGGGACGCGACTGGTGGTCGCTGCAGGGAAACTTTGCAGCGGAAATTATGACCAATGCCGATGAGCTTGAGGGAGATGACGCGGAGCTGCTCCTTAAATACGGCCTAGAGGGTGGCGTTACCCCGGACCTGCAGTTCCCGTTTTCCACCACATTCCTGCTTGAGCTGCTGTTCGTTTCATCAACATCGTTCAACGATGACGTCACCGAGTTCTACATCACCCCGGGTTTCAGGCTTGGAGGAAGAATTCTTGACCTTGGGGTTGGAGTCCAGATTCCGGTGGGCGAAAAGGTCGATAACTTTTCCAACGCCAACTACTTTATGGACGTGATACTGCGGTTTGGAAGCTAAATCATGAACCCTACGCCGAGCGGCGGTCTCGCATAATTTCAAAATTGTATTAGAATATATCGGGCTATGGTCAATGATTTTAACGTATCATAGCCCGATTTTTTATTTTCCGCCATAGTGCTGATAATTCGAATATGGCTGAGCACGCCGTTGTAACGGCACAGAATATCACAAAGAGTTTCGGAAGCCTGGAGGCCGTTAAAGGCATATCCTTTGATGTTCACCAAAAGGAGTGTTACGGTTTTCTGGGGCCCAATGGGGCCGGTAAGACGACTGCTATCAGGATGATTTACTGCTATACTCCTCTGAGCTCCGGGAGCCTCAATGTGTTTGGCTCCGACGTATCAAGGGATTCTAGGAAAATAAAGTCCATGGTGGGCGTTGTTCCACAGAATAACAACCTCGACCCTGACCTCAACGTTATTGAGAACCTTCTGGTTTATTCGCGTTATTTCGACATTCCGAGGGACGTTGCGGAGCACAGGGCGCGGCAGCTTCTGCAATTTCTAAGTATTGACGAAAGGCGGAAGGAGCAGGTTGAGCTTCTCTCAGGCGGGATGCAGAGAAGGCTTATCATAGCAAGAGCACTGATAAACGAGCCCAAGCTGCTGATACTCGACGAGCCTACCACCGGTCTTGACCCCCAGGCCAGACACCTCATTTGGCAGAGACTCAGGGAGCTTAAGACCCAGGGCGTGACGATGATACTGACCACACACTATATGGAAGAAGCCCAGCAGCTGTGCGACAGGGTTGCGCTCATGGATTCGGGAAGGATTGTGGAGGAGGGTAGGCCTCAGGAGCTGATTTCCCGATATGCGGGAAAGGAGGTGTTTCAGGTGCGGCGCATTGACGTTAAGCCCGTGCTCTCGATGCTTGACGGGCTTGATTTCACGCATGAGATAGCCGGGGACACCATATTCATCTACTCGGACAACAGCCCGGAGATAGGCAAGCGCTTAATCGGGATGGATAATGTCGAGGTGCTCCACCGCCCGGCCAACCTCGAGGATGTGTTCTTCCGTCTTACGGGTAAGGAGCTTGTCGATTGAGTCCATCCGCGACACATTGATGGGGCATATCCAGCGTCCCGGCCGGGTGCGTCGGCCAGCTATAACGCAAGGCTCCGAGAGCGCACATTACACACCTTAACTGTATGCAGCCGAATCTACAGAGCGAGGGGATACCGGGGGAAAGAGGCAGACTAGACCGGGTTTGCCCTCTTCTCGAGATTCTCGAATATAGCCCTTTTCACCGCGCCGAGCTCGGCGGGTAGCTCGATGGGCATGTTCGGGAATTTTGGAGCGATGTTTTCAAGTGAGCCGTTATGGTAGCCTATCTTAAACTCAATGAATTTAAGCCCGTGAGCGGTGGAGATGATTATCACCTTGTCCGAGGGTTTGAAGAAGTCCCGCTCTTTAAGCTTTAGGAAGACGGCAAGGGCGACTCCAGTGTGCGGGCAGTTAAAAGTCCCGGTTCTGTCGACCATGGCCGCAGCGTCAGAGAGCTCTTGCTCGCTTGCCTGCTCTACTATCCCGTCGAACTCCTTCAGTACCTTGATCGCTTTGTTGATGCTTACGGGGTCTCCGATCTGTATCGCGCTTGCAAGCGTTTTTTGTGCCTTCACCGGGTGGTACTCTTCGAAGTTCTTCTGATAACTGAGGTACAGCGGGTTTGCGTTCTGAGCCTGAGCGCAAACAATCCTAGGAAGTTTGTCGATCAGACCGAGCTCATACATCATCTTAAAACCCTTTCCCAGCGCCGATACGTTGCCTAGGTTCCCCCCCGGAATTATGACCCACTCGGGCACTTCCCAGTTGAACTGCTGGCAAAGCTCGATGGAGATAGTCTTCTGCCCCTCTATGCGCAGTGAGTTGATGGAATTTGCGAGGTATATATTCTCTTCGGTGCAGATCTTTTGCACCATTGACATGCAGCCGTCGAAATCGGTATCCAGAGAGAGCACTATTGCGCCGTTTGATATGGGCTGCAGCAGCTGGGCTACCGAGACCTTGCCTTTTGGAAGAAAAACGATCGATTCAAGACCAGCGGCCGCGCAGTAAGCCGCCAGTGCGGCGGAAGTGTCTCCCGTAGAAGCGCACGCCACAGCCGGTATGTCCCTTCCGTCTGCAATCATTTGCTTCACCACGGATACGAGTACGGTCATCCCTAAGTCTTTGAAGGAGCCCGTGTGGGAGTTTCCGCACATCTTTATCCACAGGTCCTCAATCCCGATCTGCTTTCCGAAACGCTCGGCCCAGAACAAGTTTGTGGCGCCCTCGTACATCGACACTACGTTTTCGTCCTCGACGTAAGGGCAGACCCACTCTTTTTTGCCCCAAACAGCGCTCCCGTAAGGCCATATCCGATGTCTGTACCGGCTGTCAAAAAGGCTCCTCCACTCCTCTGGGCTCCTCTTCTTGAGCCTATCGATGTCATGAACCACTTCGAGGAGGTTATCGCACTTCGTGCAGCGGTAGACAATTTGGTCAAGGGAGTAAGTCTCCCCGCACTCCTCATTGATGCATTGAAACCACGAGCGGTATTCAGTCATTGATTTAAGAAAATACACCTAGGGCGCGAGACTGTCAATACGGCTCACTCCCTCCGTAGAGACCTTTGTTTAATCAGTTTTCCCTCCTCCCAGAACGACCTTTCCTGCTCCGTTTCCACTTTGAGTTTCGGGATTCGCTTCGGCCTTCCGCTACTGTCGATGGCCACAAACACAAAGTATCCCCTGCAGCAAAATTGTTTCTTCTCTCCGAAGTTCTCACGGTTATATGCATCCACCTTTAAAACCATCGATGTCTTCCCCGTGTAAATTACCTCGGCTTCAAGCTCCAAAATGTCTCCCTGCTTAACGGGTATCTTGAAGTCAAGCGCCTCGATGGAAGCCGTGACCACATTGTCCACGGCAAACCTCATGGCCGAAAGGGCGCCGGTCAAGTCCATCAGCTCTACGAGCTTACCCCCGAATATTGTGCCGATGTGGTTAGTGTAGTGCGGGAATACAATTTCGGTATTTAAGACGCGGCATGAGTCTTTTTCCATCTGCCTGTAATATAACCCCCTTACCTAATGCTAATAATATCACAAAGCGTTGTGGTACTGCTACCCCTCAGGGCCGCCACGGGGAGTAGTCGATATCGTTTATTCTACTTAGAGAAAGCTCTACGGACTTTGCCAGCCGCTCTTCATACTGCGCAATCCACTCGGGGGGGGCGGAGGCATAAAAGTGACTGAGCGTCATCCACTCCCCGTTGCTCATAACCTCCCCGTAAACCACATTGAGCAGGAATGTGCTCATGTCGCCGCCATCCATCCTGTTTATGACTTCGCACTCTGCGTAGGAATGGCAATCGAGCAGTATCGGGCAGCCGGTTGTGCCTGTTTTGTATTCGGCTTCTGCGAACTTGTCCCTTTCCCTGCCGGTATAGAAACCGAAGTTCCTCACAGTGGCTATCTGTTCCTTTCGGAGGAGATGCACGGCCAGCTTCCCGCTGCCGGCTATGAAGTCGTGGGTGTAATTACCCTTCCATATTCCCAATATAAGGCGGGGATGGGAAAGCAGGATTGAGGCGTTTACAACCGTTACTGCAATCTGACCGTTGATTTTCCCGTCCCAGACGCTTGTTATAGCCACTACCGGCGATAGCGACCAGAATGCGCCTGAAACGTAGCCCTCGTGTCCTGTGCTCATCACTAACCTGCCGTGCCGTTAAATATTAACTTTTGGAGCTTGTAATAGAAGGGCACTAACTCCTTTTCAAAATATTCCTTATAAGCACCCTTAAATCTTCATTTCTTTTGTTAAATCTGAACCCCATTTCTTTTAAGAACAAATACTAATGCGTCCTGCTTACTCCATAGTACCTTTTGAGCTTGGTTTTTGCGAAACCCCAGAAGTTTTAGATGCCGTTAATGTGGTTGTTTTTCCCATCGCTAAATTCATCATCATGACTGATGCGAAAGTGTTTAAATCCATCTAGAACCAATCCATCGTATGAGCGAAAACTATCCGAGTAGATTACGCTCTCAGGTATGACCTTTGAACGAATTATTCCCTGGAGAGTTTTTCTAGACACATCATCAACTACCCCTGTATAAACCTTCCCCCCGAGCTTTAAGATACTGAAAACAGGTACTTTATTTGCCGCTCCTGTCCTCTTTTGCCTTTTTTCTTACCGCCAAAGTACGATTCATCAACCTCGACCTCTTGAGTGAGTTTAGTGCGTATTATATTACCGACACGATCTGCGCTATGCCTATTAATCTTGAGCATTTTTGCTGCCTTACTCGACGGCGCTACCAGAACAAAGCAATCAATAAGTTTCCCTATCTGTCTGTTGCTGAGTTTGCTGTTCCTGACCCACTTGCTTGTCATTAATTAACACTAGTTTAATCCGCTTCTCTATACAAACTCCTAAATCATACTGGAGGGCGGTGATGTGTTCAATGTTTTGCCGGATGGCCGTTTGCAGTGGGTGAGGCCTCGAAGTTTTATTTGAGACCGCGCGCGCTGCAAGTGAAAATGTGCCCACAATGTGAACGATTCATTCTCCGATTTGGAGATTAGTGGTTCATGTTCTATCATACTCCAGTGCTTCGTATTATGTTCTGGATTATCGTGATCTTAGTTCTGATATTGCCCCTGTACTATGTGGTATGGATGCCCGGGGTGTCTTATAGAGGCTCCCTGCCCCCGCTGACCGATGAGCAAAAAGAGGTCAAATCCCGACTGAAAGAGCATGTGAGGATGCTTGCAGGAGTAATCGGGGAGCGCAACGTAACCCGTTACGGCAGTCTTAAGAAGGCGGCAGGCTACATTGATGAGACTTTTCATAAGCTTGGTTACAGTCCCTTAAGCCAGACCTACTACTATCGGGATAAAGAGGTCAGGAATATCGAGGTGGAAATCAAAGGCCGGGTGAGCCCTGAGGAGATCGTCGTGATTGGTGCCCACTACGACTCTGCCCCCGGCTCCCCGGGAGCAAACGACAACGCTACCGGCACGGCGGCGGTGCTTGAGCTGTCGAGACTGCTCAGGGATTTTAAGCCCGCCCGCACACTGCGCTTCGTTGCGTTTGTGAATGAGGAGCCGCCTTTTTTCAAGACCGAATACCAGGGAAGTTACGTTTACGCCCGGCGCTCAAAGGAGCTTTCAGAACACATCACCGCAATGCTCTCGATAGAAACCATTGGGTATTACTCGGATAAGAAAGCAACGCAGAAATACCCGCCTCCGTTAAGCTTTTTCTACCCGACGACCGCCGATTTCATTGGGTTTGTCGGCAACCTGTCTTCCAGGAGCCTCGTGCACAGCTGCATCTCCGCTTTCAGGCGCAGCGCCTCGTTTCCCTCCGAAGGCGCGTCATCCCCTTCGTTCATTGAAGGCGTGGACTGGTCTGACCACCGGTCGTTCTGGCAGATGGGATACAAAGCGGTTATGGTTACCGACACGGCACTTTTTAGATACGATTACTACCATACGCCCCAAGACACACCGGACAAGATAAACTTCGAGAGCACCGCCCGGGTGGTGGACGGTCTCAGACACGTAGCTATTGAGCTTGCGGGCACTGGCGGCTAGCGGATGGAATGCTTTTACACCTTTCGGTCATCAGTTCGCAGCCGCCGTTAGAGTGTCTGCGGGCTGAAATCGGGAGATATAGATTGGGCGCGTCTTGTCCAAGGTTATGCGGCTGATGCGGTCGATTCTTCCGAATTAGAGGCGTAGTGTTGTTGCAAGTGCGAATATATGTCTTGACAATGCGAGTGATTTTATATAGATTTTGTTGTGAAATTGTGATACGTTCTGATGTGTGTTTCGAGTGCTGTTGCCGGAACACACGGTATCTGTTAGATTTTGTCTAAGGCGTTGCCGCCGGAAATGGAGTTTGGGCTTAAATTTTTGAACAAGCGGGAAATGTAACGGCTTTTTGCAATTGCAAAATTAAGTTCAAAGCTCCGGGTCATTTATGTTTGGATAAATTCAATTTTGCGGGGAGAGAACTATGGGACTAAAGATGGCTCTTAACAGAGATTATGTCGGTCGTGAGTTCGAACCTGTAGTATATAAGGTCACCGAGCAAGCCATATCGAACTATGCGAAGGCGTATGGGGATAATAATTACCTGTACCAGAACTGCACCATGGCCCCTCCGATATTCTCAGTGGTATACGAGCTGCCGATGCTTGAGAAGGCCTGGCATGCCGAGGGTCTCCACGGGGGCCCCGAGGAAGCCAAGCGTAATGTGCTTATGCTCGTTCACGGCGAGCAGCAGATGCAGTTTTTTAAACCCATCAAGGCCGGAGATACGATAACTGCCGTTGCAAAAGTTCGGGATATTGAGGACAAGGGAAGCGGCGAGGTGGTGAATTTTAATGTGATTTCTACCAATCAGAATGACGAAAAGGTTGTGGAGTCGGACTGGAGCCTTTTTTTCAGGGGCATTGGAAGCGGAAAGAAGCCCCAGAAGCCAGCCGGTAAAAAGCCCAAGGCCGACCCCGTTGGTGAGCTGCAGCTTGCCTTCAGGAACATTATAAGGATAAGAGAGGGTATTACTTACGACTACGCCGAAGCCTCTAACGATAAAAACCCCATACATATCGATGAGAAAGTTGCCCGGGCCGCCGGTCTGAAGGGGATAATACTCCACGGACTGTGCACCATGGCGATGACGATGCAGGGAATTATAGACAGCTACTGCGCGGGCGACCCCACAAAGCTTGTTAGGCTTGGCGTAAGGTTCTCTAGCCCCGTCTATCCCGGCGACACGCTTATATCCGACGGCTGGGAGATGGGATCAAAAAACGGAACCACCGTGCTGGGGTTCGAAGTGCAGCGCAAAAGCGACGGTGTAAAAGTTATAAAGGGCGGCTTGGCGGAGGTAAATATCTGAGCGTCCGGGGCATTAAGGCTTAAACAGAGCGGTTGGGTCACATGGAGGAGGGTGCTTTCACAGGATACTCGTGAGTCCTTACATAAACCCATCTGCATTTCAATCAGTACCTGCCCAACAGCTTTCAGTTTGAGATAGGCAAGAACCCTACTTTTCATCTTGCGGCTGAGAACTCAATAGCGCCTCTTTATCAACCTTTCTTATTTTCCTCCACCATTATTGTTAACTCTGGTAAGACCGCTGCAAAAGTGTGGATAAGCGTGATTAGATGGATTTATGAGCAATATCGCACTCATTAGCTGGAGTTGTATGACCGCCGATAATGAAGCCGTCATGTGTGTCTGTCGCCATGCTTACCCTGTGCCCGCAGTGCAGCCTTTTCCCCTTTATCAGCCGCTTTGCCTCCTTTATACTTGGTTCCAATTTAGGGTTTGATGTCATGATAAGCTGCTGTTGGAATTGAGAAAAAACGGCTTGCCCAATAAGCTGGCTTAACTTTTAAACAAAGTCAATCCCACTGCAAAAGTGCCCGATAACACCGGTAGCTTCCCTGGGGAAATAGGGGCCGTTGGGTTGATTTCCATGCGGCCGGAGAGTGACCCGATCCTGGGGAATAAGCTCTTAACGCAGTTGAAGTTGATTCCTTTTGTATATAGTGGAAAAGATAAGCCTAAAGACGCTGCGTCTCTAAGGTTAACAATAGCGGTTTCTGTTTGGGTGGCCCCCCCAAATCAGTTGACGATTCCTGCCGTCTCGGTTTGTTCGGGGGCATCGTAGGAGTGGTTTATTTTTGCGTCGAGGGTGAGGAGAAAATTCTCGAACGTCGTTTTGTCCGGGGCTGAAACTAAGGGAGAGTTATAGATCTGCTTCAGACGCAGTCTCTCGCTTTCTGTGATCTTATCTATTTTATTGAATACCAGTATTGTCGGGATTTCATCATAGCCGTTTGAGGCCAAGATGTTTTCTACCGATTCGATCTTGCTGTCGTATTGCGGGTCGCTTGAATCGACCATGTGAACGAGCACAGTAGACTCGCCAAGCTCTTCAAGCGTGGCCCTGAAGGCCTTCATGAGCTCTTCGGGAAGGTCGCGTATGAAACCCACAGTATCGGTCAGCAGTATTGTCTTCCCGCTTGGCAGCATCATCTTTCTTGTGGTGGGGGTAAGTGTTGAGAAAAGCCTTTTTTCGGCAAGCACGTCGCTCTTTGTAATTGTGTTGAAGAGGGTGGACTTCCCTGCGCATGTATACCCGATGAGGGTTACAGTCTGGATTCCGGTTTCTTTCCTGTATTTCCTGCCGCTCTGCCGCCTTTTTCCTATTTTCTCGATCTGTTTTTCTAATTGCTCGATCCTTTTTCTGAGCATCCGCCTCTGTTCTTCGAGCTTTTTCTCCCCCGGCCCCCTCGTGCCTATGCCGCCGCCGAGCTGCGATAGCTCTATGCCCTTGCCGGTAAGCCTTGGGAGCATGTACCGGTGCTGGGCTAATTGTACCTGCAGCTTTCCTTCGCTCGAGTTGGCTCGTGAGGCGAAGATCTCGAGTATAAGCTGGGTCCTGTCCATTACCCCGAGGTTTGTTTGGTCGGATATAGCTCTTACCTGCGCGGGGGTGAGCTCGACGTCGAACACTAGGGTGTTGGCTCCGAGGTGCTTGGCCCGCAGGATTATCTCCTCAAGCTTCCCTTTGCCGACGAGGTATCTTGGGTCGGGCTTCTTCCTTACTTGCTCCACTTTACCCAGCACGATTTTATCTGCCGAGAGCGCAAGCTCCCTCAGCTCCCCTATGGAGTCTTGCGCTTCGTACCTCGAAGAAGTGGAAAAACCGACCAGGAAAACGCCTTCTTTGTCGGTCGTACCTCCGAATTTCCGGTATGACCTCTCGATTTGGTTTTCAAGGTCGACGATGAACTCGTCGAAATTTGTGTTCAGTCTCCCGATGTCTTGATATTCCCGCACGTCCCACATATCTCCCCTGGGGTTCGGAGGGAGCATGTGGGCAATTTGCAGCTTTCCGGCAAACCCTTCGGGCTTTACTTCAATGACGCCTATGAGATCGAGCCTCTCGCTGAGCAGGGTAACCAGGTCGGGATGAGAAAGGGAGGGGCTTCTTAAGTGTGTGTGGATAAGACGGTAACCGCGGAGCCTGACTTTAGCCTCCCTTGACCTTTCCAATATTTCATCGAAGGGTATCTCGTACGCGTCCCCGACGAATACGGCCTTGATCTTACCCCGTCGGTTTATGAGCAAGCAGATGTTCCGCTTTAAGTCGTGTGAGATCTGTGAAACCGTCCTGCAGAGCTCTTGGGTAATTATGTCCCCTCTGGGGATCCTTCTTCTGTAAAGTCTTGATAGGTTGTGGAGTTCGCTGGCCTTCAGACCGGAGGTCTTACCGTAAATTCTGTCTATTTTGTTCTCCGCAGGGCGGGGTTAACCCGCCTATAAATAAAATTGGCGCCGTTTCATTATTATACAACCTCTTGTTCTCTATGCAATTTGGCTCTGTGAGGTATTGGGGGTTGCGGGCCGATTTCGTTTCGTGTTTACCATATCGGGCCTCCCAGGGTATTATAATCGGACTTAAACGTTGCGTAATGGATATAATAACCCCTCCGGCGCTCCATCAAGTTGTTTAACGGGTGTTGTTAGTTGGATAAATCGAATTTCATAAATGAGATAAAAAAAATAGCCGCAGATAAAACGGCCGGGGGTGACGGTTCCAAAAAAGGCCCTGACCGCACACCTCTAGATGAGCCTTCTGCGATACAAACGGCCATCGATGAGTTGATGAGCATCGGCGCGGAGGGGGTGGAAGTC
>JADFKM010000001.1 GCA_022564935.1 Candidatus Dadabacteria bacterium | reverse complement strand
TCCTAATCTGGTTCTCATCCGTCAGGGTGGCGAATGTCCTTTCCCGCTTGGCTATCAGAGTCCACAGGTTGAGGCTTACTCTCTTCGAGATGCGGTACGTTATGCCCCCGACGTGGCCCAAGAAATTCGTAGCCAGTAGGAAGTCGTCCTGGGAGAACGGGGTGAAAATTGAGTCCTGCTCCACAATCTGGAACTGGTAGTACAGCTTCCACTGTCCGGGCTCCGACGCCTTGCCCACCTGAACGCCTACAGAAAACCCGTCGTCTTCGTCTATGTCTGCGCCGAAGTTATGGAAGTACTGTCCAGTCAATACAACCGGTATCGGCAGCCCTTTATACTCGATATTAAGAAAGCTGTCCAAGATACCGAAGTCGGATAGGAAAGCGTCCGGCTGGGCGTCTCCGTCGGTGTCCACAGTTGCGTTGCCCGCATTCTTGGGCGGCCTGGCAAGGGTGGGGGAGTCCCCGGGGGTAAGATTGCTATACAGATACAGCCCGGAGGCAAGCACAATTTTCCAATTACCGCCGAAGGATTTGCTCACGGCGAGCTGAGCCACCGTCAGCCATGATATATCGCTTCCTTCCCGCTCCAAGATGTACTGCCCGGCGGTGAGGTATACGTCGTCGAGGAGACCGTTATACGTATGTGCGTAGCTGGCGGAAAACCCCTCGGGCTGCACGTCGCTATCCCACACAAGCTCGTTGTAAACGGCCTTTGTCCTGAATGGGTGCGCGAACTTGCCCCCGTAGAGCGAGAGGCCCGGCGCAAACGACGGCTTGTAGAGCAGATACGCCATGTCGAGGGCTATCTCGAAGCTCTCAAAGTCACTGTCCAAGCTCTGGTGAGGGGAGCGGGGGTCGTCACTGTCGCCCGTGCGCACCCTTGCGCCTACGTATAACTGGTTTTCTACGATGTCGTACTCGGCCCCGAGCCTTCCCCTTATCCTTTCTCTAAACCTGGGGTCTTCTTTGCCCCTGCGGTTCGTGTCGAGCTCCGAGCGGAGCCTGAAGTCGCCGTATACCCTGAGCCTATCCTTAAAGGGGGTGAGCTTTTCTTTGACTGCGGCGGCCTTCTCCATCTTTTCGCCTTCCCTCTCGGGAGCAGGGGCGGACTCAAGCTCTTCTATCCTCTCCTTCAATCCCTCAATCTCCTCCTGCCTCCTCCTATCCCTCTCCTCCATCAGCTCGATCATCCTCCTGAACTGCTCGGCCTCAAGCCGCCGCTGTCTCTCCATCTCCTCAATCTTACGTTTCAGCTCAGCAACGTCGCCGTCTCTGCCTCCGGCCGCTACAAGGGGAGGGATGGGAAAAAGTAACCCAAGAGCTAGAAGCAGCAACAATATTTGGAAAAAACGGGCTTTTTCCATTCGATTACACTCTTCCTCATTATTAATAAAGTTTTCTTTCAGTACCTAAGGCGAGCGAATACCCCGCCAAGATTCACACCCGGAAGAGCCACTTCATACAGAGACTCTCTTCATGGTTGAGCGTCCGCACGACTCACTCAGGACGTGAACCGTCGCTTCTGTCCTTACCCTTGGGATACACCCGGAGCAGCTGGTTCATGTGCTCTATATGCTCGTCGGGGTTGAGACTGCCGGGCGTGCTGACCTGCCCCCACAGCTCCTCGTTCGCCATCTCCCTGTGACATCCCATGCAAAGTCCCGTCCTGGTCAAATTGTCGCGCTCCTGCTTGTTCAAAGCGCGCGAAAGCGGCCAGTGCGTGCCCACGGTCTGCACCTGATTGCCTTCCTTATCCACGATGGTAGACCAGTCGAACTTCAAGTCGGGTATCGCCTGTATTTGTATCTGGTAGCGCTTGGGAATCACCTCGCCCGTCTTCTGGTCAATCAGGTCTTCTACGATTGGCTTGGAGTACTTCACCTGGAATACCCCGCCGCCAATACCGTAACCGGCGGCCTTGGGGTCGTTGTGACAGCTCTCGCATGTTCTGGCCTTCCTCTGGGCCGAATGCGGCTGTACGGGGGCCATGTCTAAAGCCAGAGGAATATGTTCTTGCCCAATGGCCTTGGCTTCGTCTTCGGACTTAGCAATGAAGTTGCTTATGAGCGTCTTCCCATCCCGCCCAATCACGGTAAAGACCAACTGGCATCCGGGCATGAGCGGCGTAACTCTCCCCTCGCCGTTAATCCCTAAAATAGGGTCTTCCCATCTCATATACGACCTGCCCTCGCTCGCTAGTCCGGGCGAACGAATACCCCCGATGCCGAGCTTGGACTCCGCGGTTTGTCCGTGCGGGTCGCGCTCGGAGCCCGAGGACACCCAGTCGATATTGGTCTTTGGCTTTCCGTCCTCCCCTTTGCTGTAGTCCATAACCACGTGACAGCCGTAGCACTGTGGAGCCCAGGAAGAATGGCAGGCGTAGCACTCTAGCTTTTCCTGGTGCTTCTTAACGCTCACCATGGCCACCATGGCGTTGGGGCTCTTCCAGGCGCCCGTCTTCTTGAGCGTCTTTAACACCGGTACTTCAAAGTCATCGCCCGTAGCCGAATGGAGTATCACTTTTTCAGCGTCTTTGACCACATTGCCGAGCGGATTGCCGCGGGCGCTGAGCAGGTAGCCGTCCTTCTTGGGGTATACGGTCGCAAACCTCTGCGTTACACCCATTG
Source organism: Candidatus Dadabacteria bacterium (assembly GCA_022564935.1). Taxonomy (GTDB): domain Bacteria; phylum Desulfobacterota_D; class UBA1144; order Nemesobacterales; family JADFKM01; genus JADFKM01. The sequence goes on along the minus strand of JADFKM010000001.1, from coordinate 91,097 downwards.
GGGTTAATGCAAGACCCCGTGGCACAGAGGTTAGCTCTTTGTTAAACTCTTCACCGTATCCGAGTGGGAGCTCCCATGGGTATTTCTCCGGCGTGCCGTGGCAGTCCTGGCACTCTATCTCCACCTGCGCGAGGGTGGTGCCGAATATATTGCCGTCGCCGTGCATATCCACTGTGGTGTGACAGTCCTGACAGAGCATTCCGCCTTTGGGGTTGCCGGGACGGCTCCTGTCGAACTGGTGGTGCAGGTCGTCTGAGATGAACATGTACTGCTTGGTATGGAGCAACGGCTGCTTGGAGCCTTTCTCTGTGAACGGAGTGCCGTAGGGGAACTCCATCAACCCCTGATATGTTACCCCGATTCTCTTACCCCGGTTGTGACACGAATTGCATGTCTCCACCGGGATGCCCCCGGATTTCCTTGTGCCGCGTATCTCGTGGGTCAGGAGGTGGCCGGGTTCGTTCTTATCGATAGTGGGGTCGGAGCCCTCGTAGTACCCTTCGTTGCTGTAGAGCACGTGACATGCCGAGCACCCCATGCCGCGGTAGTCACCCCTCGCCTCCCTACCCCTAACGGCGACGTGGCACCGCTGGCACTCTTGCCTCTGATAGGTAAACCCGGCAAGCTTAGGGTCCGCCTCAATCTCCTCAACGGTAGGCAGGGGGATTTGCTTCAGGCTGGACGGGTACTGCTTGGGGTGGGCCTTTATCCTCTCAACCATCAGCTCTTTATAGGCGATCGTGCCCACAATAGGGGTCGGGCCGTCGTCATCACTGATGTCGTAGTTGCCCCAGGGGACGTTGTAGTTCTGAACCTCTTCGATTCCCCACGTGTGGAGGTTGCCCTGGATTTTTCCGGCCTCGGTGTTCATGAGCGCGCGCTCCAGGCGGTACACGTAATCCGTATGGCAGCCCGACTGCCCGCACGTGTTCTCGGCGATAATAAGGCTCCCGGGGTCGGGATAGAAGTTCTTCGGCCCGCTCTTCATCTCCACAGGTATGCCCGCATGGGCCTCTTCGTATGTGGTCGCGCCGGGTATGCCGCCGTGGCAAACGACGCACCCTCCCGGGTCTCCGTGAGGCTTGCCCATCCCTACAATCATAAGCATCATGAGGCTCCCTTTATCTCTGATGTCCTCTATGCCCTCATGGCAGCTAAGGCAGCCCTTCTCGTCTGCAAGCTCCTTACTAACGGTTCTGAATTTCTCATTAATTGCTTTGCCGGGACCTTTTGCAGGCGCAGCGGCAACTTCAGGGGAAATCGCAGGCTCACCTTTTTCCCCCTCGCCACATCCTACAAGCACATACATCATAGAAAAACAAGACACTACTACCGTAAGCAACAGCCTGCACACTTTAGGCCTGTAGTTACCCATGATCGTCTCCCTACGCTTGGTCTGAACATCCCCCTATAAATGCAGAAACCCCGCCTTACATTGAGCGCTTGAGTTGCACCCTTATTATACATACAGTGAGTAGTAACTTACTAAACTATCATAGATCAAGCTAATGTGTCAAGATGCAAATACAGTGCCAGAAACTAACGGCTTGAAATCCCCTTTCCGAGGAGATAGATTCTCTTTGTGAACGAACACGGCAGGCGGGGAACCAGACTTAAGGAGCTATACGGCTCGGCGCTCAAGAAGCTCAAGCGGGCGGGTGTGGAGAGCCCTGAGCTCGAGGCGCGCATTTTTATTAAGAAGGCCCTCGGCGCCACAGACGCTTACATCTACGCCCATCCTGAAAGCTCTGTAAATTCGGGCGCCCTTGCCGCATTCGACTCCTTAATCGAGCGCAGGCTAGCAGGGGAGCCCGTTGCTTATATACTGGAAGAGAAAGAGTTTTACTCCCGCTCCTTCTCAGTAAACAGGCATGTCCTCATACCGAGGCCCGAGACCGAGCTGGTCGTACGGGAGGCATTGGGTATAATAAGGGCTTTGCACGAGGGCGCAGGGGTCGTGGACGTCGGCACAGGATGCGGGTGCATCGCCTTAACGGTAGCTCTGGAGGCGCCTGGAACCAAAGTCGTCGCTATAGATTCCTCACAAGATGCTCTCGAAGTAGCCGCCTCAAACGCACGAAGGCTCTGCGCGGAGGGGAGAGTAGAGTTTCTCCAAGGCGACCTGCTTAGCCCCCTCGGAGATGGTACAATGGATGTGGTAGTGTCGAACTCCCCATATGTGTCCGAGGTCGAGTACGGCGATTTGAGCAGGGAAGTAAGGGATTTCGAGCCGCCCGGGGCGCTAATCGGCGGAAAAGACGGTCTTGATGTCATAAGGCATATAGTCCGAGACGCCCCCAGGGCACTGAAAAGCCCCGGGTCCTGCGTAATTGAGATTGGAGAGTCTCATGGCACAGCGGTCAAAGAAATTTTTGCCGAAACAGGGTTCATCGACATCGCGGTAGTCAAAGACTACGCCGGGCTGGACAGAGTAGTGAGGGGACAATGGAGAAGATAGTAATCGAAGGGGGAAGGAGGCTTGAGGGCGAGGTAACGGTGAGCGGTGCTAAGAACGCGGTGCTCCCGCTGATGGCAGCTTGCGTTCTCGCCGAGGGTGTGAGTACGTTCTCAAACGTGCCCGACCTAGCCGATGTGAGAACCATGGGTAAGCTGCTCGAGATGCTCGGAGCCAGGGTCAACCTCGCAGACGGTGTTCTCACCGTCGACACAGCAGGGGTGGATAAGTGGCTAGTCCCGTACGAGCTGGTTAAGACGATGCGAGCCTCGGTGCTCGCGCTCGGCCCACTCATCGCCAGGTTCGGAAGGGCAAGGGTTTCCCTTCCCGGCGGTTGCGCAATCGGAGAGAGACCCATAGACCAGCACCTCAAGGGATTCGGCTTGCTCGGAGCCGACATAAAGGTCAAAGAAGGATATGTGGAGGCAACGGCCTCCAAGCTGAAGGGGTGTGTGGTTCCGTTCGATATATCGACGGTTACCGGCACCGAGAACGTTGTATTGTCAGCCGTGCTCGCCCATGGGCAGACAACGCTCCTCAACGCAGCCTGCGAGCCCGAGGTTTCGGAGTTATGCGGAGTACTCAACAAGATGGGAGCGAAAATAGAAGGGGCCGGAAAGGACATTATAACAATACAGGGTGTAACGAGCCTCGAGCCCGTGGATATGCACGAGGTCATGCCCGACAGAATAGAGGCAGGCACTTTCATGGTCGCCTCTGTCCTGACGAAGGGTGACCTAACTATAAAAAACTGCCGGTTCGAGCACTGCGGCGCGGTGGCAGGAAAACTGATCGAAACGGGCGCCGAGTTAACGAGAACCAACAACGGCGTTAGGATAAAGGGAGGATGCAGGACAAAAAGCGTCGACATTTCAACCCTTCCCTATCCGGGGTTTCCAACAGATATGCAGGCCCAATTGATGGTTCTGATGAGCGTGGCCGAGGGGTTGAGCGTAGTAACAGAGAATATCTTCCCCCAGCGCTTCATGCACGCCGGCGAGCTCAGGCGCATGGGCGCCGACATAAAACTGGTCGGCAACAGCGCAGTTGTAAGGGGAGTCCCGAAGCTGAGCGGTGCCCCTATCATGGCAAGCGACCTGAGAGCGAGCGCCTCCCTGCTTCTCGCCGGGCTTGCCGCCGGAGGCAGGAGCGAGCTCTCGAGGGTGTACCACCTCGACAGGGGGTATGAGAAACTGGATAAAAAGCTAGAGTCCGTAGGGGCTAGAGTTTGGAGGGAAACGCAGTGATAACCATAGCAGTATCGAGAGGAAGGATTTTCGACGAGGTAGCGGTGCTCCTGAAGAAAGCCGGCCTTCCCGTGGGGGGAACCTGCAACGAGTCAAGGAAACTGATATTCGAATACCCAAAGTACGGGATTAAAATCCTCATCGTCCGCCCCACTGACGTGCCGGCGTACGTGGAATACGGCGCCGCCGATTGCGGCGTGGTGGGAAAGGACACTTTGATAGAGGAGAAATACGACCTCTACGAGCCGCTCGACCTGGGAATAGCCAGGTGCAAACTGGTGGTAGCAGGCCCCAAGGGCTACAGCCTGGACTCATCAAAGGTCGTCAGGGTGGCCACCAAATACCCCAGAATTACCGGCGAGCACTTCGCCAAGAAGGGCATAACTGCAGAGATTGTGAAACTGTACGGCTCGGTTGAGCTTGCCCCTCTAGTGGGCCTCTCAGACGTGATAGTCGACCTCAGCGCCACCGGAGAGACGCTCGTCAAGAATAACCTGGTCGAGATGGAGACCATAGCCGACATCACGGCAAGGCTTGTCGTGAACCGCATAAGCATGAAGATCAAAACTGCTGAGATAAGGGAATTTGTGGACAAGCTCAGTGACGTACGCACACCGGGAAACTCAGGCAAACGCGGTAAAGTGCCGGCTTGAGGTAAAAAGGGAAGTAGAGCAGCGCCAGACCGTCAATTAAAACTTCCTCGGACGATCAATATATCATGGACGACCTTCCCGAGGTCTTCGATCTTATATGGCTTGGTAATCACCCCTTTAAACCCATGCTTGGAGTAATCGCTTATTATCCTGTCGTTCGAATACCCGCTTGACACTACTGCGCACACTCGTGGATCGATCTCCTTGAGCCTGTCTATTGCTTCAAGCCCCCCCCCCATACCCCCCGGTATCGTAAGGTTCATAATTACAAGACCATAAGGGTCGTCGTTTTCCAGGGAGCGTGCGTACTTGAAAAGGGCTTCCGCTCCATCGGAAGCATAGTCCACCGTGTATCCTAGATGGATGAGCATTGTCCCCGCCACTTCCCTAACGGATGAATCATCATCCATAATAAGGATTCTCCCCTTTCCTACTTTAGAATCCACTTTGATATGCCCACCGTGGTTCTTTACAATAGAGTAAACCATCGTAAGGCCGAGTCCGCTTGCGCTCTCCTTATGGTTTGGTCATTAACCTTCCATTTTTTTTAAGCCGCAGGTTGTCTCAGTGTTCTTCCCCTTAACCCCGACACCCAAGAAGTATCACCCGAAGTGTTCTGTTAGTGTATAAACAATACACGAGCGCAAATTCCCGGACACAGCCCTGAGAGTTCCGCTGTCTACACATGTGTGTTATTAGATAGCTTACCAATTCCCCGCACAAACGCCGGGGGTCGAGCTGCCATAGGTATTTCCAGCTTGGAAAAAGGGGGGTTACTGTATGTTTTCGTCGTTCAAGCCTCGTCCGGGCACGGGGGAGGCGTGGTGGTGTATCATAAACCACTTATCTCCGTTCCGCTCAAAAAAGTTTGTAGCGAGGGCAAAACCGGTTCGTATTTTGGAGCCGACCTTGTGTGAGATGTGCTCCACACACGTTATCATCGCAATTTTTCCACAGACTTCCAACTCCACGTTGGAGGTCCTTACCTCAAGTGGGCCGCCTGTGAAGAAAATGGCATCCCAGCTTTCTTTCACCGCATCCCACCCTTTGACCATGTCCCATCCCGGGTGGACGCATTTCACCTTGTCGTCGTGGAGCCATACGGACTCCATCAGCTCAAGGTTTCCATCGCTAAGAGCACTATAGAACTTATCGTTGCATTCAAGCACCAGCTCTAAAATGTTCGACATGATAGATTTGTGATTGGGAGGTGTTCGGGCTGTTTCTCTTTACTCGCTTAGCCTACGAACAATCCTGGAAAGATTAATCTACACCGCTTGTTAAACCTTAATTCAGGTAGATAAATGCCCAAACTCCGTATCTCCTCCAATGTTCCTCCTAATAGCCCACCTGAATATTCTCGTAATGTATTTTCGTTAATTACTATACCCCACAAAATTCCTTGTTAAATAAGCTCTTATACCATATCTACTCTCATATACGAATTATGATGTCCAGTCCCAGGAAGTCCCCACTGAATAGCCTGTATACGGGTGAACACTCGATTCCTTTGTAACCCTGTAAGCTCTATTTTGTTGCGATGAAAGATAAATGGAGACAAGAAGGCGCTAAAAAAGTGACGTAGAAAGCTTATCCGCTCTCAGGGGCCTCAAGGGCTCGCCGCATTTGGGAAGGGAAGATGCAAACTCCTTCGCATTGCCCTCGCTGTCGAAAGTTCCGGCAATCCCATCGTTAAGAAGGCAAAAAGTGCAGACTGTAGAAAGAGGGGCATCGTTAAGCTTCCAGTGGTTGTAGCACTTCCCTATGTCGTAAGAAACCCTATAATCGCCGCTGCATGTTTCCTTTACCAATATCTTCATCACAGCCCCCCACGTTTACACTCCTGTTGCCCTCTAATGTATATTGTATAACTTTTAACGTCTTAATGGAAGGGATTTTATCGCTGCCGCCACCGTGAAGAGCAAAAGCTTTACGGCGCCCCCCGAACTCAGGGGGCGCTACAACAGTCTATTGAGCCTGGTTCTTTGATTAGCGAAGTCCATTAGTTTATATTTTCGTTCGTGATTTTCCGGCAGCTCCACGCTCGAAATCACAGCAAAGCATGAAATTGATCATAGTCCTGGCTCTCGTTTTTGCGCTCATCGCCCTTGTGCTCCTCCTCCTCCAGCACAGGATGATATACTTCCCGCGCCCATACGAGCCTGGGCGCTTGTCTCGCCTGCCCGCAGAGCTGCTGCTCCTCGACTACACTACCACAGAAGGCAAGCAGGTGACCTTTTACCTGCCGCCGAGAGAGCGACCGCAGGAGCCGCCGGGGAGGTTGTGGGTCATGTTCGGAGGCAACGCCACCCTCGCGCTGGACTGGATGGGCTTTATCGAGGGAAGCCCACACACCCGTGACGGTTTCTTACTCATCGACTACCCGGGTTACGGCGAGAACGAGGGCCGAGCGTCTCCAGTTAAAATACTCGAGTCCACAGAGGAGGCTTTCCGTACACTCGCACGGCACCTGGGCGTAGAGCCTTCGGCCCTCGAGAGCGGCATGGGAGTAATCGGACACTCCCTGGGAGCCGCTGCGGCCCTTCAGTTTGCGACGCGCCGCCCCGTGGAGCGCGTCCTGCTAATTGCCCCGTTCACAACGATGCGCGACATGGCCGTTCGAACTGTCGGCTACCCTCTCTGCTACCTTCTCACGCACCGCTTCGACAACAGGCGCAGGCTCGCCGAGCTCTCGAAGCGGCCCAACCCGCCACAGGTGGCCATAATACACGGCGACGCAGACGGGGTAGTGCCCGTTGAGATGGGGCGCGAGCTTGCCGGTGTAGCCCCGGGGATAACCCGGTACATTGAAATCCCCAACCTTGACCACATGAGCATCCTGGAGGAAGCCGAGTCGTACTTCTACTCAACAACAGAGAGCCGCTGAGGCGGCCGGAAGATTTTCAAGGCGTCGTGATTTTAGGGGCCGTCCCGCTCCGTTTGAATGTACAATTTAGCTAAGACCCTCGTTATCTAAAACCCCAGGAGGAGAGTTCATGCAGATAAACGCAATAATGGTCTCGGCCCTTTACGGTCTGTTAATTCTGATCGTGGGATACTTAGTGTTCGTATCCAACCCTCAAGGCGGCAGGTGGACCCTGCTCGCCTTCGGCGCTGCGGGGAACCTGATGCTGCTGTGGGCGATATTGATGAGAAAGGGCTGGAGACACGCCCCCCTCGGCTCTCTTCTCACGCTGCTGCTAATAGCCGGGGCTCTCTCGTGGTTCGCCTTTCGCTCATGGAAAGGGGCGTTGACCGAGGGCGAGGGAACGGCAGCCGCGGTTATCTCAACCGGCCTTCTAGCGGCGACCGTCGCAGCAATGCCTTATATAATAAGACACTGGAGGGAGGGAAGGGAAGAACCATCGAGGCTAGGTATGTGAAGAGGGGACTTTCTTACGGGTATTATCACACACAATCCCCGGAGGCCGTGCAACGGGGGCAAGAAGCCCGAGCCCTGGGAAACCCCCAAACCCTCGCCGACTCCCGGCCCTGAAAAAGGCGGCGCAAAGAACTAAAACGGTCTGTACTGCGTTCTCAAGACTCTTCAGCGCACCCATAACAATTAGGCAAACAAACAACCCCCGTTTCTCATTCCCCCAAACTGGGGGTAATATATACGGCTCGGACAAATCGGAGGTAACAAATTGACGCCGGATTCTTCTCTTGAGCAAATACTAAAATCTTCCAGCAAGGCCATTCTGCTCGGCATAGGCGGAGGGGGCGACATAGTGGGCACGCTCCCCACGGCGGGCCTGCTGCGCGCGTTCGGAGTGGAGTGTGTGCATGGGGGGCTTTCGTGGGAGCGCAGTGTGTTCGACCCGGTGCCGGGGCCTAGAAAGTTCACCGAGACCCGCAACGCAAGGAAAATCAACGACACCGTCTGGTGGGCGAACAAAGACACCGTTACCTCCACGGGCGTCAGGTTCGCAGAGGCCGGGTTCGCCGAGGTGTTCGACACCGAGACCCTGCTCGTGGACGTCAACCGCGGGCCGGGCGCCGTAGCCGATGGGCTTCGTCACGCTATCGATAAAATCGGAGCAGACCTCATCATAGGCGTAGACGTCGGCGGCGACGCAGTGGCCTTCGGCAGCGAGAACGGCCTGCTCAGCCCGCTCGCCGACTCTATCATGACGGCCGCGCTCACAGAGCTGGAGCGGGAGTTCCCAACCGTAATGGGCGTGTTCGGGTTCGGAAGCGACGGCGAGCTTACGCAGGAAGAGGTCGAGCGCTCCCTCAACGCCATTGCTAAAGAGGGCGGTATTCTCGGCTCGTGGGGCATCACCCGCGACACACTGAGGGAGATGGAGCGGGCGATTGAGGTGGTGCCTACCGAGGCGAGCCGCATTCCCGCCGAATGCGCAAGGGGACTGGACGGCGAGACCACCATAAGGAGCGGCACGCGCAGTGTCACGCTCTCGTTCGTGTCCACGGTGACGTTCTACATGTCGCCGGGCGTCGTGTTCGAGCACATATCGTCCACCGCAAGGGCAGTGGCGCCCTGCAAATCGCTGCAGGAGGCTCACGAGGCGCTGCACGCCCTTGGGCTTCGCACGGAGCTTGACATCGAGCTCGACAGGCTCAAGAAGATGCGGGGGTAGAGGCGCTCATTTTCTCTCCAACAAGTTAACGCCATTGGGGAGGCGTTTCCGGCTCAGGCGCGCTACTTCCTGAGAAGGAATGCGATGATGATGGGGGTGGTGATGAGCGAAAGCAGAGTGCCCGCCATGATGATGGAGGCCACGACCTTAGAGTTCTGCTTGTACTTCTCGGCGAGCACGAAGTTAAACACCGCCGGGGGCATGGCGGAGTCCATAATCACGACGCCTGAGCTAACGCCCCGAAGCCCGAACACATAGACAGAAAGCAGGCCGAGTAGGAAGCCGACCCCAATCCTGAGTCCACCGAAAAGGAACGACCTCTCGGCCTCGTGCAGTGTTATTTCGGAGAGCTTGTACCCGAGGGCGAATATCATGATCGGTATCGTTGCCTGCCCCAGGAGGTCGATAGACCTATCGAGCGGCGTCGGGATCTGCCAGCCCAGCAGGCTTATAGCTATGCCCAGCACAGCGGCGTATATGAGAGGCAGCTTGAGCACCTCCAGCCTGCTCTCCCTGTAGCTCAGGATCGCGATCCCGGCCGTGAAGTGCACGATGGTCATCCCGACCATATACAGTATACCAACCCTGAAGCCCTCGTCCCCGAACGCGAAGAGCACGAGCGGCAGTCCCATGTTGCCCGTGTTGGCAAAGGCCACGGGGGGAAGGTATACCCGGATGGGATAGTGTAGCGCCCTTATGATAAGGTAGCCCACGAGGAGCGAGCCGCCGGAGATTAAAATGACAGAAGCGAAAACTTTACCCACGAGGCCGACCTCTATAGGGTCGCCGGAAAGGGACGATATCATCAGGCAGGGGGTGAAGACGTAAATGACCAGATCGTTGATTGGAGTGAGCGAAAGCCTGTAAATCTTGCCGAACAAAAACCCGAGGCCCACGATCAGGAACACTGGGAGAACGATGTTTCCGATTTCCAGATATAAGCGCGTATCCATAAGCCGGGAGCCTCACAACGAAGGTCATCAACTATACCACAGACGGATACCGGGATATTAGACGGATAGAGCGGCTGCTTCTGTGAACTGCGGGGCTTCGGCTCAGACGTGACGCCTACCCCAGGACGCACTCTATTTTGCGGGCTGTTTGAGGCTCAAGGGAGACTTCGCCCTCCAGGATACCCCTTGCTATCTTCTTGCCCTCCTCGACGGCGGGCTGGTCGAAGGGGTTGATGTCGAGCATGTACCCCATCAATACAGCAACGACCTCGTAGAGGTACATCAGCGCCCCAAGGGTTTCGGGACAGACGCTTGAGAGCGTTATAGTGACGCTGCTCCTGCCGTTCCTCCGCAGCGCTTCCCTCGTAGCCTCGTACTCCGCCCGCAACAGCTCGTTGAGAGTGCTCCCGTAAAGGAAGGAGAACTCGTCGTGCCGCAGGCTCGGTGGTATACCGAGCTTATGGCCGTGGTCGTCTACTTTGAGGAACGTCACCGTCTTGTCGTCGGGGCCGTCCAGGTAGAGCTGAAGCTGAGAGTGCTGGTCGGTCGCGCCCAGGGCAAGCGCAGGAGTAAGGCCCACGCACTCGCCGTTTCTCCTTTTGCCGAGACTCTCCGCCCACAGCTGGGCAAACCACTGCCCGAATGCCCGGAGCCTGTCGCTGTAGGGCATGAGCACCGTTATTTTCTTGCCCAATTCATAAGACCCGAGGTAATAGGAGACGAGGGCCGAGGCGATGTTTCTTGCCATGTCCCCGTCCCTGCAGTACGCATCCATCTCCGAGGCCCCGCGCTTCACGCCCCCCACATCGATACCAGCCACGGCGGCCGGGAACAGCCCCACGGGACTGAGGGCAGAGAACCTCCCGCCGACGTCCGGCGGCACGGGAAGAGAGGCTATGGAATGGACGCCCGCAATTTCCCGAAGCGGCCCCCTTTCGGGGTCGGTAGTGATGACGATGTGTTGTGCCCACTCCGAGCCGACCTCCCCCTCGAGCAGCTCCTTAACGATAAGCAGCTGCGATACGGTCTCGGCAGTCCTCCCCGACTTGCTCACGACGTTGAACACAGCTCTCTTCAAATCAATTGTCTCAAGTAGGGCCGAGAAGCTCCGGGGGTCGATGTTCTCCATCACGAACACCCTGGGCCTGCCGCCGCGCTGTTGCAGTGTGCGATGGTTCCAGCTTGGGTGGAGCAGAGCCTCCGTAAGCGCCCTTGCGCCGAGAGATGAGCCGCCGATGCCGAGCACGACGAAATCCTCGCACCCCCGCTCCACAACCTCCCCGGCAAGCTCGGCCACAGGTGCGGTGTCTGCGCCGGGAAGTTTCATAAAACCGAGCGTCCCTTCATCACTCTCCCGCCAGAGCGTTGCGTGAGCCTCGCGCAGCCTCGGCAGGAGACGCTCAAGCCCGTCTTCGGTGATTCCCGCCCCCGAATCTCCGTCGGCAGTCATGTTTGATAAGTCGAGAGACAACTCGCTCATAGTAAAAAACTTAGTATCACATTACCATTAAATCAATGCCTTTGTCTTGAGCCTCACCGATAGAAGGTGTTCCTCGACCCGGGACGCGGCGAAGGGGTTTACTGGTTCGCAAGGAAGAAGTGAGCACCCTGAAGGGCGGTGCCTTAATTCCTGTTTAAATATGATTCCTTAATTTATGACGGGTAAGCTGCCTGTATTCAAGAGCCGCTCTGCCGAGTTGTCGGGAATAGAACTTATGGAACGATTGACGTGTTACAGTTTAAGGTTCACCACTCAAAACCTGACCAAACCCGCGGCCCAGGTGAACCCGGCGCCGAACACGGAAAACAGCACCAGGTCGCCGTCATTGACCCTGCCGCCCCTTACCGCCTCGTCGAGCGCAATGGGCACTGAAGCCGAAGAGGTATTGCCGTACCTGTCCACATTCACGAACACCTTCTCGGTTGGAATGCCGAGGCGCTTCCTGACGGCTTCCATTATCCTCCGGTTTGCCTGGTGGGGTATGAAAAGGTCGATGTCATCGGGCTTGAGGCCCGCCTTCATCAGCACCTTGATGGAGGAAGACTCCATGGTCTTGACGGCTTCTTTAAAAACGTCGTTCCCCTTCATCTTGATGTAGTGCTGCCTCTGCCTCAGGCTCTCCTCGGTCGGGGGCATGCGCGAGCCTCCCCCGGGCATGTGAAGGAGCTCCCAGTCGTCGCCGTTCGCCCCGAGGTAAAGGGACATTATCCCCGGTATCTCTGAGCGCGACAGCACAGCGGCGCCCGCGCCGTCGCCAAAAAGCACACACGTAGCCCTGTCCTCGAAGTCCATAATACGCGACATCGTCTCTGCGCCTATGACGAGTATATGCTCTGCGGCTCCGGTCTCAATCAAACCCTGTCCCATCTGCACGCCGTAAACGAACCCTGAGCATCCGGCGGACAGGTCGTAGCCGAAGGCATTTTTCGCCCCAAGCCTGCTCTGTATAAGACACGCGGTGGCGGGGAAAAAATGGTCGGGTGTTACCGTTGCAAGTATTATCCCCCCTAAGTCCATGGGGTCGATCCCGGCGGCTTCCACCGCCTTTTTCGAAGCCTCGTACGCCATGTCGGAGGTGGCCACGTCCTCCTCGGCGATGTGCCTCTGTGCTATGCCCGTTCGGGTGCGAATCCACTCGTCAGAGGTCTCGACGATCTTCTCAAAGTCAAAATTTGTCATTACCTTTTCAGGAGCGGAAGAGCCCGTTCCTGAAATCTTCGTGCTGGCCAAGTTCAACCCTCTCCAAGAATGAATTTGAGGTTGGGTATTATCAGTTAAGAAGGTGGTTTTGTCAAATTCAAAACCGTCCGCTTCAACCCCCTGCGAGACTACCCCCCGGGATTGTGGGAAAAGCTCTCCGCTTCGGAAAGCGCCCCCTCGATTTCGGCGATTTCTATCTCGGTAAGAAGCACCTTTTTAGTATGAGCGCCGCCGCCCGGCTCGACAAAGACGAGGTACAGTTCCCCTCTTCTCGCAGCGGCCTTGAGCACGTCCATGTCGTCTCGTGAATCCGCTGCGAAGGAGCAATCAAGGGTGAAAGCCCTCCCGTCCGGGTCGCGAAGCTCGAAGTCCATCCTTACCACGGGAAACTCGGGCCTCAAGAAGCTCGTTGTACGGATTGCCGCCTCCCGGCACCCGTTGAGGCTCCGTATCCGCTCGCCGGAGCCCTTGTATATGACGGCGGGTCTGCCCCCAAGTAGCGCCCCCATTACGCCTGACTTAATCATTTCGAGACTGCGTCTTAACTCATCTGCAATCTCTAAACACTGAGCCTCGGTGTCTCGTGTGTTTTGCATGTGTATCAACACCCCTTTTAGCGGCTCCGCACCCTACCGAAACGCTTTTTTCGTAAGTATACCACACCACTACCTTACGCTTCCGACGACACCCCGCGACGCCCGGAGAATAAGCCGGTTTTTTTTCAAGCACGCTTCCAATTGAGACGCGCACATTATATAATATAGACCGTTGCCATAGCGCATCTCAGCCTTAGATTTTCAATGCAGCCTTCTTGGGAGAGTGCAATTGCCCAGTCAATTTATGCTCGCCGCAGTTGTTGCAATACTCTGTAGCGTCAGTTTGTTTTTAATATACAAGCTGTTTTTCTCGAAGGGCAGCGCCAACAAAGGGGGTGTTACAATAGAGGACAGACCCTTCGGCGCTCTATACCCCACCGAAGGCCTCAATACCGAGGACCCATTTCCGGTCACTGCAAGGGGTGTAAAGATCGGCCGCGACCCTGAGCACAACGACATCATAGTCGACAACGAGGGCGTATCGAGAGAGCACGCATGGATAGGGATTTTGAACGGAATAGTGGTCGTGAGAGACCTCGATTCGATGAACGGCACGTTCGTGAACTCGACCGAAGGGGAAAGGGCGATAGACCAGCCAATACAAGACGGGGATGCGATTATAGTAGGCAAAGGCAGGTTCGTAGTGCTCACCTACCGCGCTGCCACAGGCGCTAGGGAAACGTCTTCTAATTACCAGCAAAGAGCCGGCGCGGGAAAAAAGAGGTAGCTCCTCCGAGCAGCTCCAAGCACGGCAAACAATCCCTACCAACCGGCTACCCGCTCCATTACACTTTTCGGCTCAAGTGGGTATCTTCCACTCACCCAAGCGAGTTCTGGAAGTAGAGGTAGTTGCGTAGGTTAATCACTGAGTCCACAGGTATTGGGTAGTCGCAAACCTCCGGGTGGAGGATTCGCGCCAGTATTTCCAGCGCCTCTACAATGCGGGGGCCGGGCCTGCTGAAGTACGAATTGGCGTCTGTTATGTATACGTGTCCCTTCCTGGATGCGGGAGTAGAGCGCCAGCTGGGGTTCGAAGTGACCGCGTCGATCTCATCGATCGTCCTCTCGACGTCGAACCCGCAGGCCATAACTATTATCATCTGCGGGGCGAAGCCCTCGATCTCTTCCCAGCTCACCCTCCGGGAAGGCTCCCCGGCCTCGCCAAGGCCGCAGTCGCCCCCGGCAATCTCTATCATCTCCGGAACCCAGTGACCCCCAACGTAGGGCGGCTCAAGCCACTCCATCGGAAAAACCCTGGGCCTGTCCCTCTCCCCTGCAAGCACAGACCGCACGGCATCGATTCTCCCTCTGAGAGCTTCGGTCACCTCTCTTGCGCGCCGCTGCGTGCCGGTGGCCTCACCAAGCACGATGATGGTGTCCAGTATGCCCTCCAGGCTTTTGGGGTAGAGCGAGACGACCTCCGGGGTGTGGTCAAGCGCCTTTATGGCGTCTATCGTCTCATCGCCGCTCACCGCGCACACCTCGCACAAGTCCTGCGTGACGATGAGGTCGGGCCTCGCCTCCCTCAACGCGTCGAGCTCGACTATGTACGTGCTCTTGCCGGCCTTTGAGCTCTCGCTCACCAGCGTGTCGATCTCGGAGCTTGAGAGGCTCCGCAGGTCGAAGGAGCTCTTTACGACCTGGGACTTTATCATTATTTCGGGCGGGAAGTCGCACTCATGGGTCACCCCCACAACACTCTCGCCCAGTCCCAGGGAGTAGAGTATCTCGGTGGCGCTTGGAAGGAACGAGCATATTCGCATACGGCAGTCCCGGTTTGAGGGAGGACGGCGCTTGGGTGTCCCTTGGCCCTCCCCTTACCACCCTTTATATTTAATGAATCGCCGCTTGTTTACAAGGGTCAATTTCTCCCGTGCGGATTCTGTCCCTAAGGGGCTATAACCATGCTCGTGTCTATCGAGTTAAGCTGGCTGCTTATAGCGGTTATGTAGTATATGTCGGGGAACATTCCCTGCGGGGCCAGCGCTAGGAACTGCACCCCTTCCACAAAGTCAATGCCCGGCTCGAACGCCTTGAGACCCGCCGGGAACGGGGTAATGAAGGGGAACGGATTGACAGTGTCAGTGTTTGAGTCGAGCACGGCAATCTGGTCCGTGTTGAAAAGGGCCATAAAGCCCAGACCGTCGGGGGTGAATTTAATATCTTCAATTTGGTTTTCGATGTCCAGGTCGGTTATAAATATGGGGTCGTCCGTTCCCCTGACTAAAACGCGGTTTAGCAGGTCTACCTTCAGGAGCGCTCCCACAATGCCAAGGCCCATGTATGCGAAGCGGCCGTCGGGCGTGGGAGCGAGCGTGAAGGGAAAGCAGACATCGGGGTTGAGCGGGCTCAGCGGGATGGGAATGGAGGCGGTTATTGAGCCTGTCTCAGGGTCGATGATATCAATCGAAGGTGGAAAGTCGGTATCGCAGCTGAATAAAAACGTGTCGAGATCGAACAGGTTGTTGCCGCTGTTGAGCACCCACAGAAGCCCTCCTATAAGCGCCGGGCTTGCTGAGTGCGCCCCGCTCGCTTCGATGAAGTCTACAAGCTCCAGTGTTGAGAAATCGATGATTGTAATGAAGCCCGGGCCCAAAGGGTTGAACATCGGGTCAAGGTTGTTGTTGGTAACGAACAGCTTCCCGTCCACGAGCGTTACGCCCGAAGGCTCTTCGAACGCCCCGGGAATGATTACCGACTCCTCGCACGGGGTAAAATCCGCGGGCTCGTTTGCAATTATGAGCTCGCACGTGAAGCTCTGTATGTTCACCACCGCCACGCTCTGCCCTATGGAGTTGGGCACGACCGCTCTGTTGTCGCCTATGAAAGTTATGAGGCCGGGGTTCTGCCCCAGCGGAAGCACTATCGTGCCCACTTCCACCGGAGGGTTTTGTGTTATGTCGAATACCTGAATGTTGTCCGAGAACCCGTTTACCACATACGCCCTTGTACCCAGTATCTCGATGTCGGCCGGAACGCTCCCCAGAGTGGCGAGGCCGAGCGATACGGCGTCCGAGAGGAGCGTTACACCTATGGTAATGTCCACACCGTCAGCTTCCGCCACAACCCTGAACACGGCGTTCGTTGAAGCAGTGAAAACGGCCTGGAACCCGCCGTCCCCTCCGGCAGTCCTCTCGACAGTCTCCCCCGTGCCGAGATTCGTTATCAACACCGCGCTTCCGGGCGTTACTGCCCCCCCGGGCCCTCCGACCACAACCGTCGTCGAGTCTCCCTTCTCGGCCACCGCCACTATGCGTCCGGTGGGTGTAAACCCGCCTCCGCCGCCTCCGCCGGAGCTGCAAGAAAACGCTAAAAACGCCAATACCAAAATGCCAAACAAAGCTCTCATTTCTCTTTTCTCCTTTGTAGTGTTGATTTCTAGAACCTGAAACCCCCCGTGAAATACACCTGCCTTCCCGGCAGTGGGAAGTCGAAGGCGTCCCTAACGTCCAGGTTGTCGAATACGTTTTTTAGCTCGAAAGTCAAAAATGCCCCCTTCCACTTCACCTGAGCGCCGAAGTCGTGGGTCGTCCTCGAATCAGTTTTTCTGGTGTTGGGAAATGGGCTTAAGGGAATTTTGTCTACGAAGTGGGCTTCCCAGTACAGCTTGAGCGCTTTGATGTAGAGAACACCCCTCAAGTCGAGCTTGTTCCTCGGCCGCCCCGGAAGCTGCGCACCCGTGTCGCGAAGCTCGCCGTCAAGGAGCGTGTAGGAGGCCAAAAGCTCGAAGTACTTAATGGGACGTGCTATGAGGCTTGCCTCGACCCCCTGCTGGTCCACCTTACCTACGTTCCTCGGCTCGATCCTGTTAGCGCTTATGAACACAAACAGGATCAGGTTATCGATGCGGGTTCTAAAATACGTAAGCTCAAGACCTATCTTCGGGTGCCCGAGCACCACTCCGGCGTCGAAGTCGATCGAGGTTTCCGTATCGAGCTCGGGGTTGCCCCCTATGAATCCGCGCTCGGGGAAGAAGAGCTCTCCGAAGCTCGGGGCGCGAAATGACCTGCCGAAGTTGCCCTTTATCAAAAAATACTCCCAGGGCGCAAATATCAAACCGATCTTCGGAGAAAGCTGCGCGTCGGTGGAATCCTCCCGTCCGGAGGTGCGAAACAGGTCGAAACGCACAAGCGGGTGTATTAACACCCTGCCATTCCAAATCGTTATCTCGTCCCCTGCGAACGCGCTGACCGTTAGCCTCTCGGGGTTATCGAACCCCTCGTCCCTCAGCACCTCCACCCTCACCTCGCCCCCCACAGTCACCACCTGGCCAAGGGGTGCGTACCAGATGAGCCTCGGGTTTGCGGCAAGGGCAAACGTGCGGCTGAGTGTGTCGATTGGAACTCCAAGAGTCGGCTCAGGGTCTTCGAAGTCCAGCTGGTCGAACCTGCCGAAAAGCACAAGGTCGAAATCCGCCTTTCCCAGCAGCAGCCCATCCTTGGAGAGTTTTATGCTTGTGAGGTTCCTAACGTCCCTCTGGTTCGAGCTGTCTTCGGGGAACTCGCCCAGTCCCGGAACGCCTTTGTCGTCGAAAAAGAACTCGTTGAGCAAACCGAGTTTCCAGCCTCCAGGAAGCTCGAAGTCAAATTTTGCCAGGAAGCTCTCCGAAATGAACTCACTGTTTATACGGCGCACCTTTAGGCCGTTGATGGAGCGGTATTTAAAGTCGCCCTTGCTCTGGGCATGTGCGAAGGACAAGAAGTAGCCCAGGCCACCCCAACTGCCGGAGCGGGACATGCTCAACAAAACCGTCCTGAAGGAGCCAGTGGTAAGCGTTGCCCTCGTAAGGGGAGTGTCCGTTCGTCGGGTAACGATGTTCACAACGCCGCCCAGGGCGTCGGAGCCGGCGAGCGCCGAGGCTCCCCCCCTCACGATCTCAAACCTCTCCACATATTCCACAGGCACCGTTGAGAGGTCCACGCCGCCCCCAAGAGGGCTTGAGATCCTCACGCCGTCAAGGAGCACCACGAGCTGGTTGTTGGAAGAGCCCCGGATTGAAAGCGTTTTCAGCTGACCGAACCCTCCGAAGTCCCTTACCTGAACCCCCGGGGAGAAAGAAAGCACCTCAGAGGAGGTGTTGAACTCCCCCCCGAACTCATCGGGCCGCAGAATCGTTGAGAACGCCGAAGGGAACTGCAGCGGCGGGCTCGTGTATTCCTCCTCCACTACTATTGGAGGCAGGGCCGCCTCTTCAAGCTCCTCGCAGAGCGCCGCCGGGGCGAAAACAAACAGGATAAGCGCGATTAATTTTTTCATGACCGACCCCTTGTCTTGAAGGAAGGAGACAAGGGCGGTCTGCTCGGCACAGCCATTTACTCTCTTCCCTCGAAGAAAAGTAAAAGCTTGGAGCCCTCAGGCAGGTTTTCTGGCTTACAGGCTGTTGTATACGCCCTGCGCCTTCCCAGAGCCTCAAGGGTCTCCAGTGGCACGCCGCAGGGATTCTGGCCTGCTTACAGCAGCGGGGCTGCGCCGGTCTCTCACCGGTCTTCCCATTTCCTGAAAGCAGCAAGATTCTAAAAGAACGTTAAGCAATGCTGAATATAATCGAACATGAGGGGGGTTGTCAACACTCTCTCAAAAATAATGGGATAAAATATATCACGAAAATCTCATCCACGCTAAACGATCGACTCGGCGAGGCATTTCTATCCGGCAGATTCAAGGCCAGCTCTACGTTTCACTCAATGAAGAAAAATATTTTGTGTTTATAGATTGTTGTGCGTAAAATATCCAGTTACACTTTAACTATTGCATATTTGTTTTCTATCTACTATAATAACGTTATAGTCTGTTAGTTGAGGAGAATGTAAGCCGTTGCAGCTTTTCAAAAAAGGCCTTTTTTGTAGACGGACCCCGTTCAAAACCCCAAACGCGCGGATTGCCGCAGACTTCGGGCTGAGCACGCATAACTCAAGCAGAATTCTTGAGAGCAAAACCATACCTGCGGAGCTCCGTAGAAACCCCGTGAGGTATGGGTACGGCAGGGCGGGTCTAGGGGGTTACGTGACGAGGCAATTCGACCCGCCGGGCCAGGAGGTTTAACCTTCAAGGAGGGCGGAATGCTTGGAACAACCAAAGACAATATCGTAATCATGGACACCAAGATGAAGCTTTCGGTGTTCTATAGAGCGATTGAATCCTTAAGTAAGGGTGTGGTTATCACAGACCCGAACCTTCCCGAAAACCCGATAGTGTACTGTAATTCCGCCTTTGAGGTAATCACCGGATACACAAGACATGAGGTTATAGGCCGCACCAAACAACTCCTCAAGGGCCCGGGCACCGACCAGAGATCGGCCGAGTTCCTGAGGTCGGCGATCTCGGAAGGACGGAACTGCGAGATAGTGATTCTTAATTACAAAAAGGACGGCACCCCGTTCTGGAACGACCTGAGCATATCCCCGGTTAGCGACGATAACGGAAACCTAACGAACATAGTGGCCCTTTTCATCGATGTAACGGAGCGGAAAAAGATGGAGGAGGAGTTTTTAAAATCCCAAAAAATAGAATCGGTGGGGGTACTCGCCGGGGGCATCGCCCATGATTTCAACAACCTTCTCACAGGCATTATGGGCAACATTTCCGTATCGATGATGCACATGAATGAGCAGGGCGAGTCCCTAAGGGTTCTCAAAGAAGCGGAGAAGGCGTGCCTGATGGCAAAAGACCTTACCAGGCAGCTCCTCACTTTCTCTAAGGGCGGAGCGCCGCTCAAGAAGGTCATAGCCCTTGAAAGCCGCATCAATGAGTGGGCAGAGTTCGTATTGAGGGGCTCAAACGTAAGGGGGGAATTCCACATCACCGAAGACCTGTGGAGAACGGAGGCAGACGAGGGTCAGCTGAGCCAGGTGATTCAGAACCTGGTTCTAAACGCCATTCAAGCAATGCCCGGAGGCGGAGTCATAAAGATCATGGCTTTGAACAAACTCATCTCTCCAGTAGACTCGCTCCCTCTCAAAAATGGGAAATATATACAAATTACAGTCGAGGACAACGGCAGCGGAATAATGGAGGAGCACTTGACAAAGATCTTCGACCCGTATTTCACCACAAAACAAGCCGGAAGCGGACTGGGCCTCGCCACGGTCTATTCCATCATAGACAACCATGGGGGCCTGATAAGGGTCGAGTCGGAGCTTGGTACGGGCACGAAGTTTTATATTTATCTCCCCGCCTCAGAGCAGGAGCCCGGTGTTGAGGAAGAAAAACCCGGAGAGCTGAAAACCGGCCAGGGTAGGGTACTCATTATGGATGACAACGAAACGGTGAGAAAGGTGCTTGGAGAGATGCTCAGCTTCCTGGGTTATGAAACGGATTTCACTGGTGACGGGAACCAGTTTATCGAACTCTACAGAGCAGCGCACCTAAAAGGAGCTCCGTTTGAAGCTGCGATCTTGGATCTAACCATTCAAGGCGGCATGGGAGGCAGGGAAGCTATAGAAATGCTTCTCCGAATCGACCCGGGTGCAAGGGCGATCGTATCCAGCGGTTTTTCAAACGACCCGATAATGTGTGATTACGAAAAATATGGATTCAAGGGGGTAATAACAAAACCGTACAACATAGCGTCCATAAGCAAGACGCTGTACAAAGTGTGCAAAAAATAGTTTTTAACCCGCTCTATAACTCATACATCTCATACAAAACCTCCGTTCAGGCTCGACAACCTGCATCTCCACCACCCTTACAACACAAAGCCAAGCAGACACCAAATCTTGAAATTCATAAACTTTGTGACTGCATTCTTTAACAACATGGTGTAATATTAATCTAGGGCAATGTGCAAATGAAAATCGAGCAAAGCTCAGTGGACGAATCGGCGTAATGGACTTTTGTGCCATGGGAACCGAACGCCTCAATCCAGCTGGTGCTGATGTTCGGCAGCACTGCAGCTCTAAAAGAACCAACCCACACCGAAGAGGGGGCAGAGGCCGTCCGGGACGTACTGAGCAAAAAACCCTTTCTCAACGGGTTTTATTCATACGGTGAGATCTCACCCTTCAGCCCGGGGGCGAATTGCGAATTGCATAGCCAGACTATGACGATAACTACTTTTTCAGAGAGATAGGGTTTGAAAAATATCCATAGCCTTCTGAGGCGTCAATTAAAGAAACAGTTCGGCAGTCCTGAGCCCCCTGACCGAGAGCTCGAAGAATTCCTGTCTATGATAAACGACGCTTACTGGGAGTTCGACTCCGACCGGGAGATGTTGGAGCGGTCTCTGGATTTGAGCTCCCAGGAGCTAGCCAAGGCTAACGAGTCCCTCCAGGCTGAGACCCAAGAGCGTAAACGGGCCGAGGAAGCCCTCAAAGAAAACTTCGCCCAGATTGAGAAAAAGAGCAGGTACGAAACCATCATCAACCTCGTGATAGCAAGCATCCATCAATCTATCGACCTCCAGGAGGTGCTTGAGAACGCAGTCGATGTGATGAGCAAGAACATAGAAGGGGTCGACAACATCTCCATTTACCTCGTCGAGGAACAGGACGCCGTCATGAAGGCGCACAGGGGTCTTCCAGACTGGTTTGTGGAGCGTGTGGCGAGTATCCCTCATCCCAAGGGCTTCACATGGAAGACCATACTGGATGGGAAGCCCAGGTACGTGGCCGACACACACAAAGACACCGTTATCGGCCCCGCCGGGAAAGAGCTCGGAACAAAGAGCTACCTGTCCATGCCTATCGAGTTTGAAGAACGGGTCATCGGCTGTATCAACGTCAACTCTATGGAGCTAAACGCCTTCGACCAGGAGGAGCTGACTCTGCTGGAAATTGTAGCAAAGCAAATAGAGATGGCTATCAACAACGCCACCAGGGCCGAGCAGCTCAGACAGTCCGAGGAAGTCTACCGGACCCTATTCGACCAGTCCCCCATCGGCATATACATGTTCGACAAAGAGCTAAAGATAACGCAGTGCAATGAACGGATGGTTAAGATACTCCAGTCCTCCAGGGATAAACTCATCGGGCTGGATCAAAAAGAGCTGAAAGACAAGGGCTTTATTCCCGTAATGGAGATGGCCCTTGAAGGGAAGTTCGCCCACCAAGAGAGCGCTTACGAGGCGACCACGGGTCACTTGAAGCTGATACTTTCTGTGCGCGTCGCCCCTATCACCGACGGGAGCGGAAACGTCGTGGGCGGATTGGGTGTCGTTGAAGACATAACCCACCGAAAGCGGGCGGAAGAGGAGCTCATAAAGTCTCAAAAGCTCGAATCCATAGGCGCGCTCGCAGGCGGTATCGCACACGATTTCAACAACCTTCTCACGGGTATTATGGGAAACATCTCGATAACTAAAATGCTCGTAAACGAGGAAGCAAAATCCTATAAAAGGCTCGTGGAGGCCGAGAATGCGTGTCTCAGGGCTAAAACCCTTACCGGACAGCTTCTCACTTTCTCAAAGGGCGGGTCACCGGTCAAAAAAATTATCCGTCTGGAGGACCTTATAAGGGACTGGTCAGAGTTCGTGCTGAGTGGCTCAAACGTGAGGGCCGAATACTCCCTTTCCGAAGACCTGTGGAGGGTGAACGTGGACGAAGGGCAGATGAGCCAGGTTATACAGAACCTGACTATGAATGCTAACGAGGCAATGCCCGAGGGGGGGAAAGTAAGAATTACAGCCAGGAACGTCGAAATCGAACAGGGCTCAGTTATACCGCTCTCCGCCGGAAACTACATAGTCATTGAGATCGAAGACACGGGGATCGGAATCAGAGAAGACTACCTGCTTAAGATTTTTGACCCGTATTTTACAACAAAGGAAAAGGGGAGCGGGCTTGGGCTTGCAACGGTGTATTCAATAATCAATAACCACGAGGGCTACATTACGGTTGAATCCAAGATCGGTGTGGGAACAAAGTTTCTGATCTTTCTACCCGCCGCAGGCATCGAGGCCCAGAGTAAAGACATCGATGAGCTGGAGCTGCTCAGGGGGAAGGGGAAAATCCTAGTGATGGACGACGAGGAGACGGTAAGAGAGGTGGTTGGAGAGATCATCGAGTATCTCGGGTACGAGCCCGACCTGGCCAAGGACGGCAGCGAAGCGACACAAATGTATCACGCCGCCATCAACAATGCCAGTCCCTACGACGCCGTCATACTTGACCTGACCGTGCCGGGAGGCATCGGCGGACTTGAGACCATCGAGTTCATACTGGAGGTCGATCCCGATGCTAAGGTTATCGTATCCAGCGGGTATTCCAACGACCCGGTTATGAGCAACTTCGAAGACCACGGGTTTAAGGGCGTGATAACAAAGCCCTACAACATCGGCGACGTAGCCAAGACGCTTCACGAAATACTAAGTAAAGAAGAGTAGCCCGCCCCGCCCTCAAATATCGGCGCTCATTTAATATTGGCTATAACCTCACCACCGAAAAGCCCAACACAGTCTGCTATAGCTCGGTAGTCGGCCTGGGGAAAGTACATCCTGCACGTTATGTATTTTATGCCCATCTCATCGCGGTAGCGCTCCAGCTCCTTAATGCACCCCTCGGGCTCCCCGATAACGAATCTGTCTTCGGGAAGGTGCTCAAACAGCGGGTCGTCAACGCCGCTTATCTGCTCGCCCCTCACCACAATCTTTACGCCGAGGGTGAAATAGTACCTGTACATGCCGATGATGTATCTCTCCGCATCCTCTTTGGCCTTCACCGGATCGGCATGGACGTAGGTTTCCCTGATGAGGATGTGCTCGACACCCTCGGGGTTTTTCCCCGCCTCGCGCGCCGCGTCGTTGTAGGTATCGATGGTGTCTGCCACCATCTCCATCGTCCTGCCCGGCCCGATGAGCAGGGGATATCCGAGCCTCCCCGCCCTGCGTATCGCAGGCGCCTCGAATGCGCCGATATAAATAGGCACGGGCTTTTGCACGGGCTTCGGGGTGACGTTTATATCGCTGAAGCCGTAGCGCTTGCCGCTATAGGTAAAGCTCTCCTCCCCCCAGGACTTGAGCAGCACCTCAATGCCCTCCTCAATGCGGGAGGGGCGCTGCTCTATGGGAATGCCGAAGCCGTCGAACTCCTCCTTCCTGTAGCCTATGGCCACGCCGAGATCCAGCCTGCCCCCGGAGATGTTATCCACAACGGCGGCGTCTTCGGCAACCCGAACCGGGTTGTGGAGCGGGAGGAGAAGGACGGCGGTGCCCACCCTGATGGTGCTCGTCACAGCAGCCATGGCCGAGGCCGCAGCCAGCGTCGATGGGCAGTAGCCGTCGGGCAGGAAGTGGTGCTCGGAGAGCCACACAGAGTGGAAGCCCGACCGCTCTGCCAGCTTCACGAGCTCGAGGGCCTGCGCGTAAAGCTCCCTGTGTGTAGCCTTAGTGTCGGGGTGGGTCTGCATGGAAAGTAGCCCGAGTCCGAATTTCATGGCGCGAGTCCTCCGGGGATGAGTTTGGGGTTAAGGATACATAGAGTGAAATTCTTTATCTACGCAAATTGATAGCCAAATATACAGTTTCATTCAACCAGCTTCTTAAATTCAGGGTCATCCCACAAATCCTTAAAATCATCATCTTCTTTTGCCCTTTCTTTAAAATATTCATCGAGTTCAATTGACTTTGCCAAATCAGGCAATGCATTCTCCTTTTCTCCCTTCAGAGAATAAGCACAAGCGCGGTTATACCATGCTCCTGCGGATTTAGGATCTAGTTCTACTGCTTTATCACTGTGTAAAAGTGCTTCGTCAGGTCTCTTAAGATTTAATAGAGCCGCTGCTTTGTTAGACCACGCCTCTGCATAATCAGGATTTATTTCGATTGCCTTTTCATAGGCTTTTAGTGCTTCTTCGTAACGTTTGAGTTGCCTAAGTGCACTACCTCTATTATTCAATGCATCGGCAAAATCTGGATTTATTCGTAATGCTTTTTCAAAGGCTTTAAGCGCTTGTTCATGTTCACCTTTGTAATAAAGGTCGATACCATAAGTAATATAGTTATCAGCAGTTAAAGGAGCACCTATAAATTCACCAAATTCCAACCTACGGCCAAATTCGTCAAGTTTTTGTTGAACTTCTTTTGTGGGTTCTTCGGTTAAAGACACAGTGCCTATTCCTTCCCCCCTCTCTTTTAAATCCTGTTCAGCCTTCTTGTGCATATATTCAATGGCTTCTCCATGTTTCTTAACTTCATCATGTATAACTTCAATGTCTTCTGATCTTTTCTTTATTTCCTCCGACCTTTTCTCAAATTCCTCCATCTTCTCCTCAAATCGTTTAAATCTCTCAATGCCAAAAAAAGCGGCTACCGCTATTAATAACACGATGAGTCCAATCAAAACTCCCATCATTGTTGCAACCACATTTATAATGCTTATCCCTGTACTTATCCCATCATCAGGTATTTGATTCGGCTTATCTAGAAATGATGCTATTAAGGTAAAAAGGAACGCAAATCCCAGTAAACACACGAATAGTATATTAGAGGGCTTTTTAATCCAGTTCATCTCACCCGACATTATAATGGATGTCGAGTATTTTAACTACATATTTGCGGGAATACGGTGTTTCTGTGGAAGGATGTAATATCAAGGAGGATAAAAATAAGGGCACTATACCTCTCATTGGTGGCACGATGCCCGTATATAATTTCCTAAATTTTTTTACCGTATTTCAAGGAAGCAAACTACCAGCCTACTTCATCCCCCTCATCTCCCACTGCATTATGCGCATGTTGCTCATAATATTTGAGCTGTCGGGGTCGAGCGCTAGGGCGGCCTGATAATTGGCCATCGCCGCTTCGAAGTTGCCCAGCAGGAAGTGCGCGACGCCGCGGTTGTTGTATGCATCGGCGAAATGAGGGTTGTGCTTAAGCGCCATGTCGTACGCCTCTACGGCCAGGGCGAGGCTCTCTTCGGTGGTGCTGCCGTGAAGCTTGCTGAAGTGCCTGTTGCCGATGGCGAAATAATCGATAGCGCCTTTTTTCAGCTCGAACGCGCCTGCGGGCACATCTGCCGGGGCAAAAGACAAAAACACTGCCATAACGGTAATAAACGTTAATATAGGTCTTAGAAACATGGGCTCTCCTCCTCTCATATGTGGTGTTAATCCCCCATTAATTATACTCTCAAGCGCAAAAAGTTGCCAATCCCGTGCCTTGCCCTCTAAAAAACGGGGTTGCAACCACGGTGCGCTCTCGAAATTTTAAACCCATGTGACGACTTGCATGGTCACATAACCAAGGGAGGGATCCAGGGTGAAAGCCGTTGCCTCTACTGCAGCTTCTGGCCCATCATCTCGTAGTTGATAACGGGTAGGGGCGAGGCGTGGTGATGCACCATGAGCCACACGCCGTCCTCGCGGCGAAAGATGTTTGTAGAGAGGGAGAGGTTCACTCCGACGGGGGCTCTGCTGATGTAGGTAAGCTGCTGAACACACATCACCCACGCAACGTCCCCGCTAATTTCCACTGAAACTTCGGAGAGCTTTATTTCCAGCAGGTCCACAGGGTCAAAAGTATTTTCCCAGCTCTGCTTGATGGCGTCCCAGCCATTTAGCATCGTCCAGCCCGGATGAACGCACTTTGAGCGCGAATCACACACCCACACCGTCTCCATCAAATCCAGGTCTCTAGTGCCGAGCGCCTGGTAAAATTTGTCGTTTGCTTCAAGCACCACTTCAGTGTCTGTAGGCATCTTTTATCCTCTCTGTGAACGTGCGCTCAACCGAACCGTTTAATATATATTATATCACGCCGGTATTTTTGTCAGGTAAATTGCCCCGATTTTCTGGCTTTCATAGTTTTACCCTGTAAAATTGAAAACTACAATGGCTAAGAGCGTCTTGAATTCAAAAAAGTGAGGTCGAGAGGGAGGGGACAGCATGGACCCCATTACAGTGCGCGACGAGGATTACGCAGTATTGTTCGAGATGCAAAAATCCGTCCAGGTCGCCAGGCTGGACAACGACACTGACCTCGTCAAAGAGCGCGAAAAGGAGCTCACAGCCAGGATTTACGAGCTGTACCCCGAATGCTGCGGCAGGAGCGTCAGGTTCGACGTGTCCGGGAGGAAGATTTACGTCTGGGGATAGCATTTTGAGAGCGCAAATGCGACTCCGGGCCACTCAAGCTCACGGCTCTTCAGCGCCCCGGGCAGCGCCTGAGTGCTTTGCCTTCGCCCGCCTGCGCCGCCTGTTTTTCCGCTTCCTCAACTTCTCCCGCCTCTTCTCCTCGGGTGAGTCCTCTCCGAGCTCGAGCCTCTCGATCCTTTCCACGAGCATCCGGCGCGCAAGGAAACGGTTGAGTGATTGCGTGCGCTCTCTCTGTGCTTTTACCACTACACCGGTCGGCAGGTGCTTCAACACTACGCATGTGGCAGTCCTGTTGACGTTTTGGCCCCCTGGCCCGCCCGAGCTGACGAAGGACTCCGCAAGGTCCCCTTCGCTAATGCGCAGCTTCTTCATTCGCTCAAGTAGCGCCCTCTCTTTTTCGGGACGCACTGCGAACTTTCCCATAACTCTCAATAATAACAGATGTCAGGTATTAGGGAATCCCATCGCTCTCAACACCCTGTCTACTCTTTAAAGGACGAAGATGATTAGGAACGCGTAGGCAAGCTACTCTGGAACGCAAAGGAGGTAAGCCGAGCCTCTATCCTCAGGGCGTTTGTTCCCCTTAAGCTCGTTCGTATGCGATTCCAATATCTCCCATCCGCAATCGGTGACCATTTGCAACAGGTACAAATGGCTGAACCTACACCCCCACGTCCAATGGGGGGCGGGGGTCTCAAAATAATCCTCAGCCTCGATCGCTAGGGAGTAAACAGTCTGTATCACAAGGGCTGTATGGATACTTTCTCTCAACAGCTTCAAGAGGTCGCTTGGATTCGACAAATGGTACAGCCCCCCAGCGCAGATACAGAAATCATAGGAGTCTGGTAGATCAAACACATCGCGCTCAGCAAACGAAATTTTCCCCTCGTTATGAAGCAGCTTGGTTATCAACCTGGCCTTATCCTGCTGGTAGGTGTCATTATCGATGCCCATAACGCTTTCCGCCCCCCTTTGGACGGCATAGTTAGCGTAGAACCCGTCGGCGCAGAAAAGCTCCACCCCCTTTATTGACTCTCCCTGTTCCCTGCAAAGAGCTATGGCCCTGTCTATGAGCTTGAACAATATCCACTGCTTAGACCCCTGGTTCAGTCCGGGCATCCCAGGGTTCTGAGGAGTAGGGAAACCAAGCACCCTAAAATTGTGGTACCACTCTCTCAAAAGGAGACGCAATTCAGACCCCGACAGCCTAAAATACATTGGCAGGTTCAAGGGCAATGAAACCAGCAGTGGGAGCCGAATATACACGCTGAGCAGAAGCTCTCTGGAAATATTGTTTATCTTCATTAGTTTTTTAGGTGCTATATTTTAAAACAGCGGATTTTTATACGACTGGTGAATAATAACAAATGCAGTGGATATGGGAAGGAAGGGAGTGATCCAAGAAGCTAATCCGTAAAAATTTGTTGAAACCTATTGCTCCGGTATTTATTTATACCAATTTTGTATGATAGAGTGTGAATCTTCTTGCATGCAACAGCCATCTAATATGGTAAGGTAAGGAAGCCAAAGGAGTAAGGAAGTGATGATTCTCAGGTCGCTCTTCGTTATAGTATCGGTCGTTGCGCTTTCATGGGGCGCCGCCAACGCGCAAACGGGAGAAATCCCCGACCCTGTTCTTTCAATTAAGGGCGTTGTGAAGTCTCCCAAAGCGTTCGACGGCCGGAAGATAGCCCTGGAAGGCAAGGTGGACAAGGTTCGCTTCACCGAGTCGCGCAAGGGAAAGCCGTACACGCTGTTCAGATTGACGGACCCCGGCAAAAACCGCGTCAGGGTATACGCCAAGGGACACCTCTCCATCAAAAAGGGCGACTTCCTTAAGGTCTACGGCAGGTTCAAGAAAGAAAAGAGGTACTTCCTTTTCAAATTCAAAAACGTGCTCAAGGCAAAGGCCGTGCAAATCATAAGCCGCAGCGGCAGGTACCGGACCGAGCTTCTCTCCCCTGCCGCCGTTTCCCCAAGCGGCCGGAACCTCTTATGAGCTTCCCCCTGTTTGCCGCAAAATCTCAATAACCCTCTCGCGAGTCATTCCCGGCGTTATCAGTTTGTTGTAAAGGATCTCTATCACGGCTCTGTCATGCTGGGAGTACTCGGTCACCTCCATCCACCCCTGATAGAATACGCTGTCCATGTATCTCCACGAGTCGTTCATCAGCCCCAAAGCCTGAGTCAGCTCCTCCCTGATCAGGTGTGAGCGCGCAGACTGAGTAATCCCAGTGGTCGAAATCATCACCCTGGCTTTGTAAATCTCACCGGAGCCCCTCCACCACGCCCACATAAAGCCGTAGTTTTTGGGGACGTAGTTCGGCTCGTAGTATTTGAACCGTGACTCAGGCACGAAGTACACGACCACGTTAGGGGAAACGGGGTCGAACACCACCAGCTCAAG
The DNA here is from genome assembly GCA_022564935.1 of Candidatus Dadabacteria bacterium. Taxonomy (GTDB): domain Bacteria; phylum Desulfobacterota_D; class UBA1144; order Nemesobacterales; family JADFKM01; genus JADFKM01. The sequence goes on along the minus strand of JADFKM010000001.1, from coordinate 61,459 downwards.
GCCTGTAATACGGTTGACTTCGCCCGCGACCGCCTCAAGGACACTCAAATCTTCGGGGGTGGGCGAGCCTTCGGCGGCCACCCTCACCCGGCCCATCCACTTCCTTATCCTAGGCGTCGAGCTCCCGAACTCGGAGCCGCACGCAACCTCGAAAAAGTATCCTATCTCGGCCCCGGAGTAGCGGCCCACTCCCGTCCCAACCCATCCGCGCGGCGCATGAGCGGCGCAGGCCTGAAGCATGAGGAGAGCAGAAATCAGTAAGATGAAAAAAATTGAGCGGGACTGCTGGGTTCTCATTGCTGCGACTGCAATAAATATACACCGGCATGGGTGAACTTTCAGAACCCTTCTACCACCCCGTACTACTGGCGCACCCCGGCACAGTGGTTATTGTAATAGTAGAGGGCGCCTGGCTTAATAACACTCTTTCCAAGCGCCCCGGGCGGTATCGGAATGATTAAAGAGCAATTACATATCTTTTGCTCGTTGGCTACCTGGGCCGAATACCGGGTGCAGATGCGTCCCCGAGTTCCTTCTTTTTACCTTAATTGGTAAAATAATATGTTTAAAACTATATTTACCTTTCTTGAGGGTACACTGCGTACCTGTTTCATTGCAGATGAATATTTGTATGATTTTGTTTTTGAGGCAATTGGTGGACGCTATTCTGCCTGGGTAACCAACATCTGATTTTTTATATTATAAAAAATTATTTTAATCATAGTCTATTCTTGCCCTTACAATTTATTTCGTTCTCAAACCCCTTTCCCTCCAAATCGCATACACCGCGGGGATGATAACGAGCGTCAGAATCGTCGAGGTCACGAGACCGCCTATCATGGGCGCCGCTATGCGCTTCATCATGTCCGCTCCGGCCCCGTGGCTCCACATAAGCGGCAGCAGCCCCAGGGTCATCGCCATGACGGTCATCATCTTGGGCCTCACCCTCTGCACGGCTCCGTCATGAATGGCTTTGTACAGGTCATCGAGACCCGTTTTTCCTTCCCGAAGCATCTTATCGTAGTATTGATCGAGGTATATGATCATCACAACTCCCGTTTGAGCGGCAAGCCCCGAGAGCGCAATGAACCCCACCCATGTGGCCACGCTCATGTTGTAGCCGAGCAGGTACATAAGCCACACACCGCCGATCGCGGCGAACGGCACCGAGAGCATTATTATCAGGCTCTCTATGACATTTCTGAAGTTCAGGTAAAGCAGCACGAATATGATGAGCAGCGTGAGCGGGACTACGAGCTTGAGCCGCTCCTTTACTCTCAGCATGTATTCATACTGCCCGCTCCAGGTGAGAAAATATCCCGTCGGTAGTTGTACTTGATCCGCAATAACCACTTTTGCTTCCTCCACATATTTTCCTATATCCACACCAGCTATATCGACATAGACATAGCCCACCTTGGTCGCTTCTTCTGTTTTTATTTCAGGTGGCCCCATCGTTAGACGGATATCAACAAGCTGCCGTAATGGGACATGGGCTCCAACAGGGGTCGAAACAAGCACTCTCTCAAGCTCTGGAATACTATCGCGAAGCTCTCTGGAATATCTAACGTTTACGGGGTACCTCTCGGGGCCTTCTATTGTCGTTGTTATATTCTTTCCTCCTATCGCCGCTTCGATTATATCCTCCACTTCTCCAACCCTAAGCCCGTAGCGAGCGGCTTCTTCTCTGCGCACCCAAAAATCTATGAAATACCCGCCTGTTACTCTCTCGGCGTAGACACTCCTCGTGCCGGGAACGCCCTGCAGCGCTCTTTCTATTTCCATTCCTATCTCCTCGATCTTAGAAAGCTCAGGCCCAAAAACCTTTATTCCCACAGGGGTTCGAATTCCGGTTGTAAGCATATCCACCCTTGCCTTTATAGGCATAGTCCATGCGTTCGTAGAACCTGGTATACGGAGAGCGCTGTCCAGCTCACTTACGAGCTCTTCATGGGTTATTGTTTTTTCTTCAGGCCAAATAAGACGTAGGGCTTTTTTTATTGGCTCGGGAGCCCAGCTCGAATACCAGCGCCCGAGGAGAATCTTTCGCCACTCGCTCTCGGGTTTTAAAACTATATTCGTTTCAATCATAGAAAGACCGGCGGGATCTGTTGACGTTTCTGCCCTTCCCGCCTTTCCAAAAACCGTTTCGACCTCAGGAAACTCTTTAATAATCTTATTCCTAAGCTGAAGCAATGCCCCCGCATCCGTAATGGAGATTCCGGGCGGAGTTACCGGCATATCCATTATAACCCCTTCGTTGAGAGGGGGCATAAACTCAGAGCCTATCCTGGACAACGCCGGAATCGTAACCACAAGAAGCACAACGGCTGCAAGTACCGAGGTCTTTTTGAATCTTAACGCCATCCTAACCACCGGATGGTAGAACCTGATTAAAAAGCGGTTTAGGGGGTTTTTCTTCTCAGGTGTGATCCTGCCGCGGACAAAGATGGGTATTAAAGCGGAGGTAAGGGTTATGGAAAGAAGGGCGGCAAATGCCATACAGAAGGTCTTTGTGAAAGCAAGGGGCTTAAAAAGCCTTCCTTCCTGGTATTCGAGCGTAAAGACGGGAATAAAAGAAACGGTTATTACGAGCAAGGCAAAGAATATAGGCTTTCCCACCTCCTTTGCGGCATCTATCATCACACCGACTCTATCCTGCTTTTCCCCCTCCTCTTCCCAGCGCTCAAGCCTCTTATGGACATTTTCGACAATTACTATTGCCGCATCGATCATAGCCCCTAATGCGATGGCAATTCCTCCCAGGGACATTATGTTTGATGTAAGGTTCAGGTAGTACATAGGTATGAAAGAAAAAAGAACGGCAAAGGGGAGGATCAGAATGACCACGAGGGCCGATCTAAAGTGATACAGAAATACGATACAGACAATGCTCACAATAACGCTTTCCTCGATAAGTGTACTCACTAGGGTCTTTACTGATTTCTTAATGAGTTCGGAGCGGTCGTATGTAGTAACAAGCTTAATTCCGGGAGGAAAAGCCCCTTTGACCTCCTCGATCTTCTCTTTCACCCTATTTATTACGCCCAGGGCATTTTCCCCGTAGCGCGCAATGACAATTCCTCCGACCACCTCCCCTTTGCCGTCGAGCTCCGCAAGACCGCGCCGCATATCGGGGCCGAAGCGCACCTGCGCCAACTCCCTGAGAAGCACGGGGGTTCCTGTTCCCCTTCCATCCACAGATACGACCACGCTCCTTATATCGTCGAGGGTTTTTATATACCCCCTGCCCCTCACGACGTACTCTCTGCCCGTCCATTCCACCACCCTTCCCCCCACGTCGTTATTGCTCCTTCTAACCGCATCAATGACGGTTTTTAAATCAATGTCATAGGCAAGGAGTTTATTTGGGTCTATGTTTATCTGATACTGCTTCACGAACCCGCCCACGCTTGCGACCTCGGCCACCCCCGGAACGCTCTGGAGCCAGTACCTCAAGTACCAGTCCTGAAAAGAGCGCAGCTCCGAGAGATCGTAGGTGCCTGTTTCATCAACCAGGGCATATTCATATACCCAGCCAACACCGGTGGCGTCAGGCCCAAGCGTCGGGCTCACCCCTTCGGGCAGTTTTCCCCCCAGACCGATAAGGTACTCAAGCACGCGGCTTCTCGCCCAGTAAATGTCCGTGCCGTCTTCGAACAGTACATAGACGAATGAAAAGCCGAACATAGATATTCCCCTTACCACAGTTACTTCGGGGGCTGCAAGGAGCATAGTGGTAATAGGGTATGTGATTTGATCCTCGACGAGGTCAGGACTCCTTCCGGGCCATTCGGTAAACACAATTACCTGTGTGTCGGAGAGGTCGGGTATGGCGTCAAGCGGTGTATTCCTAAGGGCCCAGCCGCCCCAGACCGTTAGAAAAAATATCATTAAAAACACCATGAAGCGGTTTCGAGAAGAGTATCCGATTATCTTTTCTATCATATCCTTTTCCCCCTCACTTCGTCACCTTACATTAATCTCAAAAAAGCTGGACGCAGAAGGCTTTCCGGGCCTTGAGGCAATGACCTTCACCTGCCATGAGCCGCTCATAGAGAGTTTTATTTTCACAATGTAGAGACCGTCCTTTTTGTGCTTTCCCGCCGAGGATATAGTCATGGCGGGCATTCCCATAGATTGCATAGGGGGCATGTGAAACACGACTTTAACCTCGGCGTCGGTAATCGGATTCCCCTCCATATCCCTCAAGCCGATCTTAAAGGCGTTGTTCCCGACACGCGAAATCCCCCCGTCGGTTGAAAACGAGATATCGATCTCTTTAGGGGCCGCTATCGGGGCTTGCGAAACAGGCTCCGTCCCCGCAACATAGGCTTCTATCGCCCCCTTGAGACGGCTTTCGGAGTCTATGAGGAAAACGGCGCTCCTTACAACTATCTCACCTTCCCTCAGCCCGTCTAAAACTTCATAATAACCTTCAGCCCTTTGCCCGACTCTAACGTTTCTTGGCTCAAAGTAGCCGTCTCCCATTGCAACAAACACGATTTTCCTCTCCCCGGTGTCAATAACCGAATCCTCCGTTACGGTAAGCGCTTCTTCAAGAGGGATCTTTATTTCCACATTGGTATACATGCCGGGCTTTAGTTTCATTCCCTCATTCTCAAACTCAAACCTCACTTTTACGGTCCTTGTTCTAGTCTCTACGGTGGGGTAAACGTATGTGACCTTTCCATGAAAAACCTCCTTAGGGTAGTAAGAAAGGGTAATTATGGCCTCCTGCCCGACCTTCACAAGGGGGAGTTCATACTCATAAATATCAGCAAAAAGCCACACAGTAGATAGGTCGACGATCTCAAATACAACATCATTTGGCATGACCATCTTCTCCGGAAAGGCTTCACGCTTTGTAACATACCCGCTTATGGGTGAGTAGAGGGTTAGATACTTAATCGGCTTGCCCGTTTTTTCGATCCTCTCTATTTCCCTCTCAGAAATATCCCACAGAAGAAGTCTTCTGCGAGTAGCCGCAATGAGAGATTTTGCACTGGAAGAAATCTCCGGAAAAGAGCTTTTCCCAAACGAGTCCTCCGCCCCCAGGGCAAGAAGATACTCCTCTACCGTTGCTACGACCTCAGGACTGTAAACGTTAAATAGGGGTTCTCCACGCCCTACATATTTCCCAACGTAATCCACAAACACATCCTTTACCCATCCGCGAAATTTTATGCTGACCCTTGCGATTTTTCTCTCATCGGCCTCAATTACTCCTACCGTTCTTATATTCTTTAAGAGCTTCCTTTTCGCCACTTCGCCAGTTTTTACCCCTATGAGCTGCTGTTTGCGTGGATCTATATGCACCCTTGCCAGCCCTTGAGTGCCCCGGGATGGCTCCCTTTCCCTATCCTCTTCCATGCCCATTCCCCCATGAGAGGTCTTTACCTCCATTTTGTGCTGGTCTTTATACGCCCCCTCATGGAGGGCCCCTTCTTCCATTGCTTGGCGGTCTTCATGCATCTCTTCGGAGATAACACTCTCGACGCTTTTTCCCTGCCTCGCCCCTCCATTACTTTTCACATACGAAAGGGCAATAACGGAGACGAGAAAGATCAAAACACCCAGTGCGGTGAATTTTATTGCCTTGTTAATCTTCGCTTTTTTGATCACGACTCCTCCTTTCATTATCCATTTATTTCCTTTCATATCCCTCTCACTTATCCCCAGTAATATCTATGCCGATAACCTCTTCAATCCTTGCCAATGCATTCTGATAGTTTGTAAGGTAGGTGTAGTATGTGAGTTCAAAGTTAAAAAGTGTTATGAGGTTATCCAGGAGTGTAAGAAAATCTATATTCCCAACCCGATAACCTGCTATTGCCGACTCAAGGGACAAGGAGGCTTGTGGAATCAAGCCTTGCTCAAAAAGCTCGAGAAGATTCTCAGAGGTCTTTAAGACCAGGAAATGATCTTTTACTACGAAAAACAGCGATTGGTTCGCGCTTGAATAATCCTCCCGCGCAGCCTGCAACCGAGAAACCGCCTCATCAACTCCGAATTTCTCCTTCCTCCAGAAGTACAGAGGAACCTTCATCTCCAGTCCCACCTGCCACAAGTCCGAGAGATTACCGTCGCCACCGTCACGGTTAAAGTAGGTGGCTTGTACGATAAAGTCGGGGAAATATTGCTTCTTGGCCAGATCCAAGCCCCTTTTCTTACTCTCGATCAGTCTTTCCTTTGATTTGAGAAGGGGCGCCTTCTCTTGAGTAAGCGCGTATATCTCGTCTTCAGTCAGAATAAAAAGAGATTTTTCTACTTCTTCCGGCTCCCCAAGGGGAGAGTCGGGCGGACGATTCAAAATGCTTCTCAGCTTGGCCTCTTCGATGCCCTTTTTCTCTCCGAGAAGCTCTAGCTGCTCTATAAATCTCGATAGTTCAACCTGAGCTTTAAGCACATCTTGCTGTATTCCTTCTCCAACGGAGTATTTTACTTCGGCGATTTTTAAGAATTTTCCGATAAGGTCTTTATTCTTAAGAGTGATCTCTATAGATTTACTAGCCAGGAACCAGTCGTGATAAGCCACTTTAAGATCGGCCTTGACTCTCCTGGCGACCACATCGTATATCCACCTTTGGGCTTCTGATTGCTCCCGGGCGACTTCTGCTTTGAGAGACAGTTTGCCGGGAAATGGTATCTCCTGACTCATAAAGGCCTGTATATCCGTTCTAGGGTCTTCTCCCTGGGTTATGTCCGTAAGTCCTACATTCTTGAATCTTACGCCTATGGTAGGATTTGGCAGCGCGCCCTCCTGTGACGGACGCTTTGTAGAGGCCTCCCATCTGGCTCTTTCCGCTTTTATCTCCGGGTTGTTGCGAAGGGCCTCCTCTACGAGGGACTCCAGTGACTCTATTGATTCTTGTGACTCGGGGGTCTCCACCTCTGCCGAGAGCGGGGCGCGGGCCGTAAACGCAACCAGCAGCGCCGCCGCCGGCAGAAGCTTCAGTGTCTTATATCCAAAATTCTTCAGAACATTCATGGCTTTTCTCTCTTTTCCCAAAATATTTTTTTCCAAGACAAAACACAGCGGACGCACAGATACTCAAACAGCGGTGCGCCGCACAAAACACGTGGGTGGGAAAAGGATTAAAGCAGGAAGGTGGAGTTATTCAGGAATAACTCAGGAGGGGCGTGTTTCCTTATAAGTGGGGTTTTCATCAGGTACCCGTGAGCTGCGTTTAACCCCGTGGCGTCTATTCCGGCAACTGCGGTATGAAGTATGGCCTGAGCCGGAAACAGGCTCCAGTCCGTTTTATCCGTAGAGCCGAGGAGGGCATCTTGACAGCTATCGCACTGCTCTGAGTGGGAACGTGTATCCATGCTCACGTCATGCGAAGCGGCAAGCCCCATGTCCATGTGCGCGGGATGTTGGGAGGTGTGCAATGCGTCTCCCATTTCTGTGGAATGGTGGGACGGCGCCGAGGCGTACACCTTCGGGCAAAGGTCGCCGTAGCACGCAAACACGCTCAACACTATGAGAAAGCTGAGGTACTTCATAGCTACACTAATAGCTTAGTCACAATTCCGGCGAAGTCAATCTCTTCTCCCTACAACTACCTCCCTCCGCTAACATCCCGCAGATTTTGAGCCGTATATTGCGCTATACTTTAAAGAACCGGGCAGTAAGGGGCGTACCATGAGAAAAACAACCTCTTTATTCCTCGTTACTCTTGCCGTTAGCGTTCTATATTTCAGCTACCCGGCATGCGCATACAAATCTATCATTCACTCTCTTCCGAGATTTTCCGAAGATCTTGCTGCCGTGCTTATAAAGGACAAATGGGGCTTCATCGACAAAACGGACAAGTGGATATGGAAGCCGAGAAATTGAGAGGAGTTAAATATGATTTATAAGTTTTGGAGTATAGAAGGCCTTGCGTTGCTCGCCGTAGTGTTCGCGCTGTGCTTCGGTGCGGGCATGGCCGCACACGCAGACCCGTATGCGGTAATAGACATACAGATGCTGAAGAACCAGGGCAGGCTTAAACCCCTCGTGGAAGTTGTCATCGCAGACGACCCGGCGTACGGCAAGAAGAAGCGCTACATGGGCTACCCGCTTGAGGCGCTGCTGAGGACTGTGCCGGATATAGAGAAGATTCGCAAAGCCGGCGGCGAGCTTGTGTTCCACTGCGCCGACGGATACACCCCCGTGATGTCCCTCGACGACGCCCTCAAAAAGCGCGGCGTTATAGCCGTGCGCGACCTCAACGCGCCGAAGGGCAAGGACTGGATGCCAGTCATGCAGGGCGGCAAAACCGTCTCACCCGCCCCGTTCTACCTCGTGTGGGAGGGGGTTTCTCATAAGGACAAACGCTACCACTGGCCCTACGAGCTCCAGTCCATAAGCGTTATGCCCTATATGGAATACTACACCGCCGCCGTGCCGAGAGTGCCCAAGACGTCGGTGGTCTACAGGGGAATGACGCTGTTCAAGACCCGCTGCCTGATGTGCCACACTGTTAATCTAGTGGGCGGCACGGTGGGGCCGGAGCTAAATGTGCCCCATAATGTGACGGAGTACTGGAAGGAGGGGATGCTGCGCCAGTTCATCCGCAACGCCCCCGGCTTCAGGGCGCGGAGCGGTATGCCCGCCTTCGGCGACCTTTCCGAGATGGAGCTTAACGCAATACTGGCCTACCTGCGGACTATGAAGGGCGCCAAGATATGCGGCGAGACCAGACCTTGCCCGCAGCGGTGAGTCAATCCGGGACGAATTCTCTCACCCCGCTTACTCACTCTTTCTTTCCACGGACTATTCAAACATGGTAGCACTTTATGCTATTATAGATTTGTAGTAGGAGCGCATATGCGCAACTGACTTAATTTGTAAGAAGGGGTTTTGCAATGGCAGAGTTGTCTGAAGAGCAGCACAAAAAATTAAAAATTATATTTGCTCAGCTAAGAGCAATAGATGACACACTGCCCCAAAAAGAAACCGAAATGGTATCTAACCAAATCGTTAATAGCTATTTTAGACTTCTTAAAGATTTGGAAAGTGTATCTGAGAAAGATTTCTCACAATTCAAAATTAAACCAGATGCTGAATACACCACTGGAAGAAAACTTGTTAGACGTTATTTTAATCTATCATTTAAATCGATTCTTAGACAACTAATTGCACTGATTAACATAGAATTCGAATCAGTAGAAAGTAAACCAATTGTTGGAATAGGAAATATCATTAAGATAATCAAGGATAATGAGTTAAAGGAAAGATGCATCGACCTTTTATCAGCCCAAGAAAATTTTGACAGAGTAATACGAGAAGCAACCACCATATTAGAACACAGAATTAGAAATTTAGCAGACCCTGACTTAACAGAGGTGGGAGTAAAATTAGTTAACACAGTTCTTCATAATACAAGGGGCTTACTAGTTATAGATGGTACCCCATCCGAACAAGAAGGTTTTTACCAGCTTTATAGGGGTACGATGTTAAGTTTTAGAGGCGAAACCCATCACAAGCTCTCAGACCAGTTTTCCAGAGAGGATGCAATGAAAATACTGGCTTTTATTGACATACTACTGGATATTTTGAATGAAACTAAGGTGAGGGAAAGTAAATAAGACGATAAAATTCTGACACACTTTTACTCTGTTTTCACATCTTCTATGCTATTATAGATTCGAAGCGGGAACTCAATATAGATAACCGATGTAAAGCATTATGCAGGGGGCTAACCATGGCGGAGCTGACTGAAGAACAGAGGAACGAATTGAAGGTGCGGTACGCGGAGCTTAAGGCGATGCGGTACTCACTCCCCTCAGAGGATTCCGCTCCCGTTTCCGATAAGCTTGTAACGCAATACCATCAGATCCTCAGCGATTCGACTACCATCGCGGGAGAGGATCTATCCGAGTACCACGTGACGGCGGATTTCGATTACGTGGTAGAGGGAAGGTACGGAAAGACCGCACTAACGTTGTCTATGAGAGAAGCTCTTACCGAGCTGATAATGTTTCTAAGGACAAAGTTCGAAATAACAGAAACCGACCTCTAAAGCCCACGCTCCATCATCAGACCGTCCCACTTCGAAGCGGGCTATGAGCTTCTACGCAGCGCTGCTTCAGCCCGCTACTGCGCTCTTCGCCATCTTTTCAAGCTCGCCGCTTGCGTGCATCTCGTTGCAAATGTCGCAGCCGCCTACGAACTGCCCCTTTATGTAGACCTGCGGGATGGTGGGCCAGTTGGAGAACTCCTTTATGGACTGCCTTATTTCGGGGTCTTCGAGGACATCGACCGAGGTGAAGGGCACGCCGTACGACTTGAACAGGCCGACCGTCTGGGCGGAGAAGCCGCACTGTGGCATCTCCGGGGTGCCTTTCATGTAGATGATGATGTCGTTTTCGTTTATTTGTGACTGAATCTTGCTCACTATATCTTCAGACATGACGGTTCCCCCTTAGACTAATATATTTCGCTTACCTAAGTATATTACAACGCTTAGACCCAAATCGCAATCTGCTTTTTAATGACGAACATTTAGGCGGGTGTATAAAAAGCGGCTGCTGCGGAGGCGGCCGCCGCTAAGGGAATGTTTCGAGCATGGAGCAGGCCCGCTTAGACGGCACAGCCTGCTTCATCCTTCCCACTGCTCGGGAGTAAGGGTCTTGAGTGAGAGTGCGTGGATGCGCTCGGCCATGTTCTCACCAAGCGCAGCATACACCATCTTGTGGCGCTCAAGCAGCCCCTTGCCTTCGAACTGTGAGGAAACTACAAGGGCCTGGAAGTGCTGCCCGTCACCCTCGACCTCGACGGTATCCTGCGGGAAGGCGTCCTCGATCATACGCTTGATGTCTTCAGGCTCCATAGGGTTGATTATATCGGGTTTTGTCGCCGTTACAAAGACAAATCAAAGGGGTGCTCGTCATCAAGCTTTTTTAGGTGTTTGTTGACTTCCCCCCGGCACATGCCGAGCTGAAACCCCAGAGCCGGGATGAGCTTCTCGGGGGGCCTCTACTTGCAGCCGCCGCTCCGGACCGGGTCACCTTTGCTCTGCGCCGCAAGGCAAAACCCCGATGGGCACATATACAGGGCGAGTGAAAGCGCAATCAGGAGGTATTTTTTCATAAACGCAGATTCGCCCATTCAACACCCCGTTTCGTTACGTAGAAGTCTACTATGGAAACCGGAAAATTGAAGTTTAATTCGGCAAAAAAAAATCCAACCCGACCTCCCCCAATCATAAGGCGAGCGGGGGACGCGCAAGCAGCAAACAAGTGAGCTGAAAGAAAACCGGAGGGGTAATTCGCAGTATTGGTGAGCGTTAATGACCCCTCATGATGAGGGGAACTCACAGCTTCAGTTTTTCAACGGTGGTTACCACCGACTCAAGCTCGGCGCGCGCCTTCTCGATATTCTCCCCGGCCTCGTCGAGCGGGCGAGAACTCCCGAATCCGATAGAAGCCAACCCGTCGCAGGCAGCCCTTGCCCTAGTGCTTGCTGCGAGCGAGTACCTGAGCGCGCCGTCGATGTGGGTTCGTATCGTCTTCGATTCCTCGGCTTTCGATACAATGCGGCTGGACACGCCGGTAAGCCTTTTAAAATCCCTTTCAAAGGCCCCGAACTCCGACTTGCACTCAGCTTTCGGCATCGATGAAATGTTGTCTATTGATTTATCGAGCTCGTTAAAGGTTCCTTCAATGGCCCTGACCAGGACCTTGAGATTTATAATGTAGTTCCTCTCCGGATCTTCAAATTCGTCGCCGCATCCTGGAAGGAAGCTCAAGATCAGGACTACTGCCACGGCGAGTAATATGTTCTTCATACAATAAACAATTATATTTACCGCGGGCGCTATGCGCAAGTACCCCTCAGGGCAATGCCCCTAAACGGCGGATGACATCATACCCGTAAGGAGAGCCCCGCCATGCCATTCTCACATCCACCGGCTGCGAGCTTGATTTATGTTACACTTCAAGGCTCATTTAGATGAGCAGGAACATCAAGATACTACTGGGCTCCTCGATCCTCTTACACTCGGGCGTAAACCTGTTTGCCCCAATTTATGCGATCTTTATAAAAGACATAGGAGGCTCGCTATTAGACGCTGGCACCGCCATAGGCATCTACGCAGTCCTCAGGGGGGTACTGTATTTTCTGCTCAGCAACTTAAGGGAGCGCATCCTCTCAAAGAGGTTTATGATATCATCGGGGTATTTTGTCTTCTTCATTTGCTACCTGCTCTACCTAATGGCCTCGAGCCCGTTTCACGTATTCGGCATCCAAGCCCTGCTTGCCTTCGGAGAGGTCATAATCACCCCGTCCTGGAGCGCGGTAATCGCCACCTCGCTCAAGAAGGGGATGGAAAGGAAGATATATTCAGACTTCTTCGGCTACAGGTCTATATTCGAAGGCATTGCGGCAGCGCTGGGCGGACTGCTGGCGATGAAATTCGGCTTTAACGCCATTTTTTCCATTATGGCCGCCCTCGCACTTACGGCCTGTGTCGTTTCACTTTTTATCGAAGAGTGAGGGGCCGTGAAGAATAAACCCTTCAGTATAAGAAGACCGGTATTTAACGGTTGATAACAACGGCCGGCTACCCTTATATTTAATAAAGAGGGTGTTCATACTGGGCTTCCCCCTGAGCCTCGACATCGAGCCGAAACTCATAGGGGTTCAAAGCAGCACTTTCACCGACTCCACAGGCAGAAAGCGACAGTGTCAGCATCGATGGTGAAGAACGGGACATAAGAGTCATGGGCAACGCCGAAGTGGAAGTCTCTGGAGCCTCCTGCTCAATAGAAGACTTTGAGATACAAGGAAACGCACAGGTTGAAATCGAGTGCGGAGAATAGGAATAGAACTATGAGAGGAGAGAATCCCTCCGATTGACTCAACAAGTCGTTTGTCGATGACCCCCCAGTGGGGAGGGCTTTCCCGAGGGCTCTTCCCCCTACTTTTTTTCCTCCTTTACAATAAGCTGCGAGTGTGATTTGATATATTTGAGCAAAGAGCGGCTCCATAACGAAGCAGCCCCTGAAACCGGGCTCCTACAATACTTCGCCACTTACTGTGTGCAATACATCTGTATCGGGTGCTTTTCAATACACGCTTAAACACGGCGGAATACTATCTGCAGAACTGCTCACATACTGAAATGAAGGCCTGCGGCAAGGCAATGGAGAAATCAAAAGAGGCCGACTACATATTGACGCAGATTCTCGCCACTCTACTCTGGGCGGATGCTTAAGGTGCGATTTGAGCTTGTTAATCGCTTCGGCCGAAAGGCTTAAGGAGTTGACCGCCGAGCTGGAAGCGGCTTCAGGGACAAAAAGGCCCTTCGGAAACACCCTCGACTACATCCTGAGCTGGCATGGGAAAAAGGCTTGCCCGTCCTCTGAGGTCAAATAGCTCATGACCGGATTTATTCCCAAGACAGACTCTAAAATGAAGCTTATGCTCTTTAGGCGAGAGAACAACTTCCCGGACTAAACCCGTGAGGGATTCGAGGACGAACTCGAAAATCTGTTCCACACCGAAGAGCGCTGCGGCATTTCCTAAGGGGAAAGGACGGCCTATTCAATGAGCAGCATGGACGCGGCGAAGTAGATTAATCACCCCACAAGCATCAAAATCAGGGCAAAGGGCACGCCCCCTCAACACAACCACCGCTACCTTTTGGGAATAAGGGTGAAATCGATCCTGTTCTTGTGAATGCCTTCCAGTATGAGGGAAAAATCAATCATATTGAGGCCCGTAAGTACCCTTGCGAACTCCTCCGGCTCTACGCTCAGCGCTACGATGAAAGACACCCTGCTGTTTTTGAATACCCTCTTCTCAACGGCGTCTACTCCCAGGAGCGATTTAGAAAGAATCGAATCGAGCTGCCGGTAGTGCCTGTAGCTCATGACCCCCCAAAAGGCGAGCTCGAAACCCCCCTTCCCGCTACCGGCGCGCAGCACCAAGACCTCAAGCTCTTTGAGGAGCTTCCCGGCAGCTCCCTTGGCGGCTTTCCTGAGGGAGGCGGATGTGATGTCACGCGCATCCTTTCCAACCAGATAGGCGCTTTCACTCACCTGCGTTAAATCTTGCCCGTTAGCGCCGACGGCCTTTATCAGCACGGTGCTCAGGGTATGGTGGAGCTCTTCACTCCCTCCGACCCTGCTCATTTGCTTTTTGACGCCGACATGCGCTATAAGCTGGATCTGGCCGCCGCCGCGCAGGACCGTATAACCGTTGCCGATTAACGTAACGGCTATCTCCCTTTTTATCTGAGCCCTGGAAAAACTCTTGGAAACCGCCGCATCGTTGAAAACAGTTATTGAAACGGTGGGCTTGCCCGTCTTATATGATGGTCTGGTCAAAACCCCGCGTATACGGCTCCCCAGCTTGAGGGTGTCTACATCGGCCTCGACCCAGACCTTGTACTCGGTGCCGGAATTATATTCGTGCTGAATCCTGTAGCTCTTGATGTAAGATCTAACGTCCCCGCTGCCAAGTCTTTTAGCAAAGATGGGGTCGATGCCGGGGGAAAGCATCTCGGCCGCTTGTGTGACGACCGAGCTCAACGCAAAGCCCAGGGCATCCTCCCTTGCCCGTAGCGCATTGCTATCTTGTAGAGACGACACCCCATGTCCTTCCATCGTCAGCGAAAAGGCGTAAACGGGCGGCAGTGCAATGCAGAAAAAACACAGCAGGAATAAAAGCTTTGAGCCGAGCGGAGCTGAATTCATACCCGTCAATCAAACCCTAACTGCAAACTCAGGCTCGACGAGTGGGAGGTGGAACGGTTCTAACTCTAGACCTCAGAGGATTCCTTAGGAGGCCTCTTTTCCGTTTTGCCTCTTGAACACACCCAGGTCTCCTATAACGTGCACAAATTCCCACCCCTCCGAGCCGAGATTATTTAGGTTTTCTTCCACACCCTTGCCGATACGCTCACGCCTGGAGGCAGCGGCTTTTTTCGAAACGGCAATGTCATGGTCGTCTTCGGACAATAGGTCATCAACCGGAACAACTTTGTATATCCACTTCATTCCTCTTTTTCCTCTTCTTCGGCGCTCTCACCCTCGGCGGCGGCTTCGAGATCCTCTTCTCCCTCCGTTTCGTCTTCTAACACAAGAGGCTCCCCTTTGTCTTCCACGTCCTCAAGGGATTTTAAGAATTTGCCGTAATCCTTTTTGCTGATGACACCCTCGCGAACGCACTTCTCAAGCACTCTAACGTCGTAAACAAGGTCAAATTTGTGGCTCTTCTTCATATATGCACTCCTCCGAGCATATTAATTCTACCGTGTTTACGGTTCCTTGACAATTTCATAGAATATACCTTGCAAAAACCGGGCCTTATGGTGAAACTGAACCGCGTTAAAGCCTGTTCGCTCTCATAAAGTTCATATAAATAACCGAATAATCACATAACAAATTAATTTTTCCATTGATTAATACCCCATAGTGTGAATAATATGATATTTAGGCTACTGAAATGAATCTCAGTTAAGCTTGGGATCAACAAATTTAAAACCTATAAAAAAGGAGGGGTTATAACATGAAGAAGTTATTGGCGTTTTGTTTAACGGTAGCCGTCATGCTGCCGGTCTCCACGGCCTTTGCGCAGGAGGCTCCCGCAATGCCCGCCTGGAGCATGAAGCTGCAGATGGTCATAACCGATACGTGCGGGGTCAACTGCCCGTGTCTGTTCGGACTCGACCCGCACCACGACCATTGCAGGTTCGTGGGCGGCTTTCACATTACCGAAGGTAAGTATGGAGACGTCTCTCTTGACGAGGTTACCTGGGGCATGCTGGGCGAATTCACAGGCTCGAGGGAAAACCAGAAGTGGATCTACACCGCTTACTACATAGATAAGAGCAGCAGCAAGGCACAGCGCAATGCCCTGAGGGCAATACTCTCTGGGCCTCCTTTCTCCATGCTCGGCGAGCAGCTCGGCATATCCATTGGGAAAGTGAATATAAATGTGCCCGATAGCCCCGTCGGTAAGCACACCCTCGATATGGGAAAGCTCGGAAAGTTTGACGTCCAGCCCGCAATAGGGAACGACCCGAACACGCCCATTACGCTTGCCAATCCCGTCTACCCGTTCCCTGTAAAGATGCTTTCGCTCGGCACCGCAGTGGGCACGTTCAGCGACCACGGCAAAGACATGAAGCTTGACGAAGTAAACATTGGAAGCGGCGAGATAGGCTCTTTCGAGCTTTCCGGCGGCGGAGCCTGATTCACGACCCCGGGGTACGTATAGCGACTCAAAGTAAATGCAAAGGGGCGGCCTTAATGATGCCGCCCTTTTTGCCCCTGTACGTAAATTATGATCTGGATACAAAGAGCGTTAAGCGCGCTGGCCGCCGTGGCGATGATCTCCCTCGGCGTGTATTTCCACCGCAACATACCAGTTGTGGGAGCGGTGGGAGAGGCGGTAAGCATAGGCGGCAAGTTCTACCCCACAGACCTCGTGCTCTGGTTCATGTGGCTCCTCACCATAACGCTTGCCGGGGCGTTTCTTGTGTTTGCAGCGAGGCCGAGGTAACCCTCGTGTTAATCCGGGAGTGGCTCAAACCCCATGGACTACCCAGGACTACCCAAAAACCTATGGGTGCATTTGGCTATGCATATCCGCTACGAATCCACAGGACTCAGTACCATAACGGGTATGGCGCGGCTTCCGGCGCGCACCCTGTACTTCGCATACCCCGGATAAGCGCTCACGGCCTTTCTCCACAACGCCCCGCGCTCCTCCCCCTCGGCCTCCCGCGCCGTGTACTTCGCCGTCCCGCCCCGAAGAGTGAGCGTCGCCCGGGGGTGCGCGAGCAGGTTGCGGTACCACGCCGGGTGACTTGGGCCGCCTCCGTTTGAGGCAATGATCACTACATCGTCCCCGTCGGCCACATAGAAAAGGGGGGTGGTGCGCACGCGGCTCGTCTTCGCACCCCGCGTCTCAAGCAGCAGTATGGGATAGCCTACCGAGACGCTGAGACGCCCCCCGGTGGCGCGCAGAAGCGGGCGGTCTATATGGGGAAAAACGTTGAGATAGAGCCAGGTCACCGGCCGGGATGAGGCTATGTCGTAAACAACGCGCATGAAGGATTTCACCATTGCACCGCCCCCCTCGTTTTTACGACGATTTACCGCTATCCCAGCCTTTCGACCTGCCGCTCGGCGTGGTAGGAGCTCCGCACCATCGGGCCGGCTTCCACGTGCGGGATACCGATTACGCCCTCACCGTAGCTCTTGATTGCGTCGAACTCAAGGGGGTGGTAGTACCTAGTAACGGGGAGGTGCGCTACAGTCGGGCGCAGGTACTGACCGACGGTGACTATGTCGCACCCCGCGGCATGAAGGTGCGTGAGCGTTTCGAGCACCTCATCGAGCTCCTCGCCAAGGCCGACCATGAGGCCCGACTTGGTGAGCATCCCCGGCAGGCCGTACTCCTTCGAGCGCCTCAGCGCCGTGAGCGACCACCCGTAGTTTGCCTGCGGTCTCACGGCACGAATCCTGCCCGCTTCCGTCATCTGCTTCAGCCCGTACAGCCTGGGCACCGTCTCGATGTTGTGGTTTAGCACGTCCGGCCTTGCGCGGAGTACAACGCCGAGCGCCTCTTCTTCCCCTTTAAAATCGGGTATGAGCACCTCGACCTTAACGCCGGACACGCCATCCCTCACTCTCGCTATGGTCTCGGCGAACACCTGCGCGCTCTCCATATTCCTGTCGTCACGGTTGACCGAGGTAATTACCACATAGCAGAGACGCGGGTCTTGGGCTTTTAGCTCCGCTACGGCATCGGCAACCCTGCGCGGCTCGTCCCAATCTATCTCCCCTCCGCTTCCGGTCTTCACGGCGCAGAAGCCGCAGCTCCGCGTGCAGGTATCCCCAAGTATCATTATGGTGAGCGTTCCCGCGGCCCAGCACTCCCCCAGGTTGGGGCATTGAGCCTCCTCGCACACGGTGTGAAGCCCCCCCTCGCGCATGAGGCGCCTGAGCCTGTTGTACGTCGGCCCGGCGGGCACGCGCCCCTTAATCCAGCGCGGCTTTCGGGAAGTGCTAGTCATCACTCTATTATGGTAGATACTCTTGATTGGGTTGTAAAGCGTATTTGCGCGCCGCATCAACTTGGGTATCTTAAGGAATAGCGACTCTTTATCATCTGCAGGCTCATAGACAGGTTCGGCAGGACGGTAAAGAAGCTCAGGGTCTCTATCACCGACAGGTGCAACACGCGCGGCGGGCGCTAAGTGGGCGGGTCACATGATAAACAGCCCGGGTTTTAGGAGGCCTTCCCGCTCTATGTCGGCAATCGGGGGGTAGGTGAGTGAGACACTTTGCTTAGAGCCCTAAGGCTGCCCGGAAATCTGCGTCTCAGACTCCCCTCGTGAAAGCGCGTAGAGCACCGAGAGCTTTACCACAACACCAAGCGCTATAAGCCCTACCGAGAGCCACGGCCTATGCGTCCAAAGCGCCCACAAAACAGCGATGAACAGCGCAGACATGAAACCCATGTACGCATATTTGGCGGTTTCCCAGGGCGCGCTCATCAACCTTTGGGCCGCGGAGACAAGCCTCACCGCATAAGCCGGTGGGCTCTTGTGCTCAGGGAAGAACAGCACCGTAATGGTGGTGCCTATCAGCGACACGACTATAAAAACAGGGTCGTGCTGCCAGACTGCCACGTAAAACACCACCGCCCATAAAGACCTGTGAAGCCAGCTCCACGGGTTTTTCTGCTTCTCCCAAAAACCCGTAAATATCCCCATTTCCCATACCTCCCCAACGGGTTCATTGCCCCCCATCCTTTAAAATCCTACAACAACCGATCTGGAATGTAAGGGCTTTGTTCTTAGGAGAAAGCTCACCGCCTCCTTAAAGTGTCCGAGCGCCTCACACGACTGCTCGTGACCTTGCGGGAAATGTTTAATCAACCCCGGCTACTACGCTACCCCTGAATTTCCTCTGCGCATCCAGCGTAACACTTCTGATTAGCTCAAGTCGTGCAAATGCGGACATATTCTCGCCGGAGCCCGCGGCCGATGCCAGAAAAATTATATCGGAGCAGTCGCCGTCGAAACTGCTTTCAGGAAACCCCGCAAGCTCCAGGTTTTCAATAAAGAAAGATGTGCGCCCCCCCGTAAGTCCGCAATCTCCCGTGGCGTCGAGTATCACCTCGTCGAGGAAATCGCCGTCCATGTCCGTATCGAAGGCCCCCGCGGCAATCTCGCACAGTGTGCCCGATAACGGCTCGGCCCCCAGGCTCACGTCGAACTGCGAATTGGGGTCGTCGGCGAAAAAGATCTGAACGACATCTCCGAAGGAGGTAACCCCTGCCGTCCTCAAGGTGAAGGGGTCGATAAATATCACGACCCTGTCGCTGAAATCGGAGTTGAGCGGCGGACTCTGACACGACACGAACAGGTCAAATTCATCGATGCTGTCCAGACATCCGCCAATGGCGCCGAACGCAATGAAGCCGCACAAAAGCAACATCCCCATGAACTTTCTCATGCCACACCTCCGGCTCCCATTGTACTGAATGTGAGGTTTTTGCGCAACCAGGGATTCCTGCACATGTTACTCTGAGATTGGAAGCGTGAAAGAACGAGCGGGTAGGGTATAGGCGCAAATCTTATTGATCAAACACCCAGCTATATAAACTAGCGCGCCCCCCTCACTCCCCAGCCTAATCCCCGAGCTTGAAGAACACCCACAGCCTGCGCTTCGTGTGGAGGCCCCATTTGCGAAGGAGAAGGCAGTACTCCCCCTTAAGCGCCCGTCCCTCGACACGAAAAACGATCTTCCTTTTCCCCCTGTGAACTATCTCCATCATACAGCTTTCGACTATTTCAACTGGCCCTTTTCCCCACAAATCCTCCACTTCTCCGCTCGGTGCGGCCGCCGCCCCCGAATCGTCCTCGAGGGCGAGCCTCTCCTTGCCCCCTCTGCTACCCCTTCCGGCACCCCCGTCCTCATTGGGCAAGCCCCTAAGGATCCAGCGGCCCGATACCCCCCCGGCGCTCAGCAGCAGGTCGTAGTGGGGGTTATCGGTCTCGTGCTTCAACAAAAGGAGCTCAGGGCCGGTTCCACTCATAGATCAGCATCAACCCCTTAAGCGTAAGTAAGTCGTCCACCTCTTCGATGGTCTTGCTCTCCTTTGCGATGAGCGCAGAAAGGCCGCCTGTGGCCACCACCCTTACCTTTACGTCCATCTCCCTGCGTATCCGTTCGACGATGCCGTCCACCAGACCAGCGTAACCGTACACAAGCCCCGACTGCATGCTCTCCACAGTCGTTTTCCCTACAACAGTCCTCGGCCTTACGATTTCCACCTTTGGCAGCTTCGAAGCGGCGTTAAACAGGGCCTCCGAGGAAATCTGGAGCCCCGGGGCGATTACCCCGCCGATGTACTCTCCGCTCTGAGATATGCAGTCGAAGGTTGTGGCGGTGCCAAAATCCACCACGACGACGGCCTTTTTGTACTTGTTGTATGCAGCAACGCCGTTCACGATCCTGTCGGCCCCAACCTCTTTGGGGTTGCTGTACAGAATGGGCATCCCCGTCTTCACGCCGGGGCCTACGATTATGGGACTGACATTGAAATGGTCCCTGACGGTGTCGGTGAGAGGCCCAAGGAGCGGTGGTACGACACAGGAGATGATGGCTCCGGTAACGGTGTCGGCGCCTATGTCCCTTGTCTCGATAAGGCTCCGCAAAAGTATGCCGTACTCGTCGGAGGTACGGGTCTTGTCCGTGCCTATACGCCATTGGCTCAGTATCTCGCCGTCCCTGCACAGCCCGAAAGCTATGTTGGTGTTCCCTATATCAAGGGCAAGAATCAAGCGTTAACCTCCACAAATCGTGCTAAATATACCTCCGCAGCCGGGAGCGGCGGTCTACCTCAGCCCCCACCTCCTCCTCAAAATGAGCTCCCCGGCGAAAACGCCCACCAGCAGGGCGAACACTAGCGGGGTGTCCCAGACGCTCTGCGTCTTATAACCCGTAATGGTCAGCTTTGGAGAATAAGACAGACCAAGACCGCCCGCCTTGTCCCAAACGGTGCTGAAACTACCGCCGGTTTTCTTTGCAATCTGTTTCAGAAGCTCGGTGTCAGCGGTCTTGCGAAATACCTCGCCCAGTGGAGCCTCCATAACAAAATAGGTCTCATCGACCGTTCCAACGACGCCATGTCCTGCGCCCGTCTCCCCCTTCACCGAAGCTCTGTACACACCCCTTCGATTCATTAAGAGCACCCCTTTCATACCCTCCCCGCTTCGCTTAAGCGAGAGCTCCACCTCTTCGCCTCCGGGCAGCGTGACGGTCGTACTTAGCTCCCCCGTCTCTTTCTCCTCACCCAGCGTCCACACGTCTATATTCGCCGTGTCCCCCGGGTTGTAAACCGCTTTATCAGACGACACTCTCACATCTTTGAGCTCCGGGTCGTCCACCAGCCAGCGAAGGAGCCTGCCCCAAAACCTGTCGTAGTAAGAGATCTTCTCCCCTCCCTGGGCGGACAAAAAGGCCCACCTCCAGGAGGAGTCCGATAGGAACGAGGCCACCTTGCCGGAGCCCGCCTCGTCCAGCACAAAAAGCGGCGCGTCCCCCGGCGCCCTTAGGAGCAGCTGGGCGCCCGGTTTTACCCCACCTACAATATTATAACCGTCCAGGGCTGGAAGGGAGTTCCAGTTTTGCTTATTGTTTTTCCGTTTGGGCACGATACTCATTACGGCGTGCTTTTCGCCGAGCCGCGTGAGTTTGGCTTTTGTCAACTGCTTGTTAACCGCCCCGGGCGCCTCCGTTCGAGACGACCTGAGCCGGACGGGCAGGACATCTCTGAGCGGGGTCGAGCCGAAAAGACCGCCGTCGAAGCTCTTCACCCCTCCAATCATCAAGAACGCGCCCCCCTTGTTAAGGACATATTTTCTTATGTTGTTCAGATGGTAGAACGACACCCCGTATGCGGTGGTCTTGAAATTTTGAAATATCAAGACGTCAAAATTCTCCAGGTTAGGGCCGAAGAGGTCGTTCACGGGAAATGGAATGAGGCTGAGCTCGTTCTGTGAAGCGAACACCAGGTCGGAAGGGTCACGTAAGATAAAAAAGGCCACAAGGTCGACATTGGGGTTTCTCTTCAGGGACTTCCTCAAAAACTTCGAGTCCCAGGACGGGCTGCCCGAGATATGAAGCACCCTGATCCGGTCGATTATCACATCCACCACAAACGACCTCTCGTTGTTCTCAGGCACTTGGTCGCCCGAGACCGCAGGAATAGACACGGTGTAGACCTTCCTACCCGCAGCGGTGGGCTTAATCTGGAACTCGACCCCCGCCCTTCCGGATCCGGGTATTTTTAGAGCCTGTTTTGTAAGAACCACCCTCGAGCCCTCTTTGATCGTAACCGGTACCTCGACATCCGTTATTCCGTCTGCCCCTATCTCCACCTCCACTTTGAACGGGCGCTTCAGGAACGATATGCCGCTCGCCCGCACCTTTTCTATGCGTATGTCCTTTATGTCGCCTTTGGCGACAGCGAGGGTGTAAACGGGAAAAGGCAGGTCTATGACGGCATCATCAAGCGCCTCGGGCGTGACACCGCGCTGCGCCCCGTCAGAGATAAGCAGGACTCTATCAATCCCCAGGGACCGCTCCGCACCGGCGACCTCTTTCAGGGCGCCTAGGATGGCCGAGTGCTTGCCCACAGGCAGCAGGTCACCTACCGAACCGCTTGAGGCGTCCCGGAGTCCGGAGTCGAAGGTGTAGTAGCTGGTGATGAAATCCCTCTCGATCCCACTCCAAAAAGGGGCGCTGCGTTCTATAAAATCCCTTAACGCCTCTATCCTGGGCGTGCCCACGCTATCCCCTGAGGGCAGGTTCATGCTGTATGAGGAGTCTATCAATACGGCAAGCCGCGGCTTATCCTCCCTGTATTGCTCCACACTCTTCGCGGGGTTTAACAGTATGAGGGCCATGAGGATAAAACTGAGGGCGCGTAGTATGCTCAGCGTCGCTTTCTGCTTCAGCGAGCCGAGGCGCCTAGCCGTGTAGACCGAGCTCAGTAGAACTACGGCGAACAAAAGTACAAGCACCACTACCTCGACAATCCCCGGGGAGCCGAGGAACACGATTTTCGTGGTTTCATGATGCATAGTATCTTAAATTTACCACAGAATGCCCCCCAAAAAAAAGGAGTTACCCGCGGGATAGAGGGGTGAGGGGGTGTCGTAAGCGGGATTAGCAGCGGCTAAAGCACAAGCTCCCCGTCCTCAAGCACCGGCTTGCCGTCGATAAGTACCGAGGGGCTGAGTATCACGCCGTCAAGGTGGCTGGCGACGCGCACCGTACCACCCATGCTCTTGTTGTCCCCGAAAGCAATATGAGCGGTGCCGATGGCCTTTTCGTCCTCGAGCACGTTCCCCATTATGCGCGCCCTGTCGTTAGTGCCTATGCCGAGCTCTGCGACGTTAAAGGCCGGAGCGCCGTGCGGCTCCATAAGAGACAGAAGCTTCTCCGCCGCCTCGCCCCCCGTTATGGCGGTAGCGTAGCCGCCGGTAATTTCGATGCGGATCCGCTCTTCCCCAAGCAGCCCGATCCCAGCCATTGAGCCGTCGATCACCACAACGCCCTCCGAGCGTCCTTCCATCGGGGCGAGATATGCCTCACCCGCGGGGAGGTTGCTGAAGCTCCCCGGGGTGTGGTTAAGCCCCGTATCCGCCGCGCCGTCCCTTCCGGTTATATCCATGGTCACGTCAGTTCCGTTAGCGGAGGTGACCCTGACCTCGAAGCCTTCGGTGAGTAGCTTCGCCACGGCGTCGCTCAACTTTCCGATCTCGAAGTAGTCCGCCCCCAGGGTCCGCACCATGAGATCCTCGGTGATGCCCGGAAGGGTGGCTATCCTCACGCCATTTTTCGATGCCTCGCGCCTCGAGTCTGTGTGGCTCATCGACATAAGCGTCGGTATCAATATTACGTCCACGAGCTTCATCAGCTCGGCCACCGGCGCCGGGGGCTCCTGCCCGTTGGAGGAGCGGGTTATAATCTCGATGAAAAACGCCTCAGCCCCCAGCTTCTTAGCCACCTCAAACAGCGCGTACCCGATCTTCCTCGTGGGCCCGTCGGTAATCACAAGCGCCTTCTCGCCCGGCTTTACCCCCATACAATCCCTTACGGCGATGAGGGCGGCTTCATGCAGCGCGTCCATAAGGCTCACCTCCTCTATGTGTGGCTGCAAAAATCACTTTCAAGCGGGTTGCCTGCAACATCACTCACGGCTGAAACGCCTGATTTATGGTTGTACGGTGCGCTTCGGCGGTCAAAGCGCCTCACCCGGCCTCGGGCATACAATCGTTGCAGGAGCACATGCTGCGCAGAAAATCGAATGTGTAGATGCCCGTGTCGTGCCCGTCGCTCCAATAAAACCTGATGGCGTAGCTCCCAACATCCTCAATTCTCTTTGAGGTCACATTCGCCCTTGAAACCCTGAGCGGAATGCGCCTGAATCCCGATTTGGGCTTCTCCTCCCGCTTTCCATCGGTGTTGCAGGCTGCGCACGGGCACACTTCCCTCAACTCCTCGTAGGCGTATACGCTCTCGTGGCCGTCTTCCCACGTAATGAGGAGCGCGCTCTGGCTAAACTCCGTAATCTCCTTGGGCTTCATGCCTTTATCCGTAAACTGTGGTCTAATCGCCCCGGAATTAACTCAAAACGCCTTTTATCCGTTTGTAAATCGCTTCTTGTCGACGCATTCTGTGGGCAGGCTCTTCAGAACTGGTATGGAAATGGAGTGTAGTGCCCCAAGGGGTATCATAGTATAATAGATTATAGCATGGAAAGGGACGCATTAGAATCCTCTATAGAATGGATTCTCAGCTCGAAAAAAACTCTGGTGCTCACGGGCCCCGAGATATCCGCGGAATCGGGGCTGCCGGACTTCTCAGACCCGGAGTTCAACCCCCCGATAAGCAATTTTCGCTCGAGTAGAGAGGTCAGGGCTAAATACTGGAAGAGCCTCAGGTCGGCGTATCACCTGCTGGCAAATGCCGCACCCAACCCGGCACACGAGGCCCTGGCAGAGCTCGGGATGATGGGTTACGTCCACTCGCTCTTCACACAGGCCACCGACGGCCTCCACCAGCGCGCGGGAACCCTCGATGTAATAGAGCTTCACAGCTCCATACAGTGGATCATCTGTACGAGCTGCGGCAAGGACGCACGCACCGATGATATAATGTCTGTGCTTGAGAAGGGAGCCGAGGTTCCCGCATGTGAGGCGTGCGGCAAAGACCTGCTCAAGCCCGGAATCTCTTTCCCCGGCCAGCCCCCGCCTCACTGGGAGATACGGGAGGCGTGGATGCAGCTCCACGGATGCGAGCTGTTCCTCATAGCGGGGGCGTCCCTAGACGTGCAGCCTGGCGCATCGCTTCCGGCCGTCGCCCACGAGCAGGGCGCGAAGATCGTGATAATAAGCGAGCGGGAGAGCCTGGCCGACGACTACGCCCACGCCGTCATATACGGCAAGCCCTCTCAGGTGCTCCCACATATATTGGGCAAGATAAAAGAGCGCATCGAGCTTAACTGAGCGCACCACACAGCGCCTCTTTCTCCCCTTGGTAACGAGCTGCGAGCATCTCTAAGGGGGCTTAAAATACCGATTGACAAACAACCCCCATCGGGCTTAATATCATTAGTATGAGGGAGCTGAACATAGATGAGTTGATAGCCGAGGCCGAAAAGCGCAACATAAATCTCGGCGAGGACTCCAAAAAGACCATTAGCTTCTACACGAAGCTCGGTTTCATCTCCAAACCCAAACGCAAGAAGGCAAAGGGTAAGGGCGACAAAGCCACCACTCTGTATTACCCGGCCTCCACAATAGAAAAGCTGGCCCAGATCAAGGCCCTGAAAACCGATGGCCTCTCCCTCGATGACATCCGGGAGAGCTTCGCACTGGAATACGTCCAAAAGGCGCTTCTCGACCTGCTCGGCAGGGTGGACGAGGAAAAGATGAGGCAGCTTGCCACAATGCTAAGCAGGAGCATCGAAGAAATTGAGGCCATTGTCCAGGCGCCGCTCATATACTTGATCGAGGGCATGTCCCCCAAGGAGGCCAAGAAGCTGCTGACCCTATTTTGCGGAGTCGGATTTTACGCGATGCTGGAAGCTCAGACGGCGCTTGAGAGTTTCGAGTACGACGACGCCAGGCGCGCCCTGTCGAAGGCGATCTTCTACAACTCAATCGCAGTGCTCAGACTTGCCCGCACAACGGGAGACGAAAACCTGGAGAATGTAGCCTCCGGAGTATATGAAAAGGTAGTACTAGAGCCCATAGCCAAGGCGAGCGAGCAGGTGCACAGGGAAGTCATCAGCACATTCGACGCCCATTTCAAAGAAAAACCCCCAGAGGATTGAGTCTCAGGGACTAACGATGGGGATTCCCTCCAGGGATGAAACCTGAGCCGCCCTAGGTTAAAAGCACCGGGAGGTCGCAGTGGACTGTGCCCTTATTGCGGCCAAGCGCCTCAGCCGCCGCGTTCAAGCAGCTTGGCAATAAACCCCGCCATGGCGCTCACGCTCTCAAGCTCGGCAAGCGTGACGGCGCTCTCGTCAATGCTCACGCCGAACTCGCCCTCCAGGGCCACGAGCAGCTCGAGCGTCGCCACAGAATCGGCCCCAACGCCGTACTCTATGAGCAGCGCTTCGTCGGCAATCGCCCCGACATCGATGTCCCTGAGCTTACGGCCGAGCACCTTCCTTATGCGCGCCTTTATATCGTCCTGCATTGAGTCAATTATACCCTGAGTTGTTCTCACTCCCCGTCAAATTTTACCCTACCTCAGCCTCTCCCGGAGCACCTTTCCGGTTGGGCTTCTTGGAATCTCGTCCCG
Source organism: Candidatus Dadabacteria bacterium (assembly GCA_022564935.1). GTDB lineage: Bacteria > Desulfobacterota_D > UBA1144 > Nemesobacterales > JADFKM01 > JADFKM01. The sequence continues at coordinate 34,621 of JADFKM010000001.1, read as the reverse complement.
GAATTCAAGAACACGCGGTATCTTGAAGCCCGACAGCCTGCCCTTTAAATACTGCACGACCTCCGCCCGCTCAAGCTCACCCTCCAACACGATCACCGCCTTCACAACCTCGGCGCCCCCCTCGTCCGCAATGCCCACGACGGCGGCCTCTTTCACCGCGGGATGAGCGCACAATACTGCTTCCACCTCCGCCGGGTCTACCTTGTTCCCGGCCACGTTTATCACCAGCTTCTCCCTCCCCTCGATGTATATGTACCCATCGGAGTCCACCCTGCCTATATCTCCGGTGTGGTAGTACCCGCCCTTAAAGACCCTCGCAGTCTCCTCGGGGAGGTCGTAGTATGACGTGGTCATCGACGGGCTTCTCACCGTTATCTCGCCCCTCTCATCAACGCCGCGCTCCGAGCCGTCCGGCCCCACGACCCTTACATCCACATTAGCAACCGGCCTGCCCACAGAATCGAACCTGGTGTCGACGTCCTCGCTCATGTTTATGGCGATCACCCCCGTTTCCGTGGAGCCGTAGAGCTGGCGCGGCTGGACGCCGAACTTGTCCCTAAACTTCGTATACACGTCTCCTGTCAGCGGGGCGCCTGCCGAAAGCGCCATGCGCAGCGATGAAAAATCCACTCTGCGCTGCAGGTGGGTGTCGGCCAGGATACCGAGCATGAAGGGCACAGCAGGAAAAACGGTTATAGATTCGCGCTCGATGACCTCGATTACCTCACCCCTCTTGAAGCCGCCTGCCATATGCCCCATCATATACATAGAAGCACCCACCTTCACTGCGCCGAGGAAATTGCCGAACCCGTAGGTGTGGCTGAGAGGGACGGTGAAAAGCACCCTGTCCTCCTCGCTCCATCCGATGGTCTCCGTGTGGTTAAAGGCAAGCGCCGTCAGGTTTGCGTGCGTCCTGCCGACGCGCTTTGGGCTACCCGTGGAGCCGGTTGAGTAGAGGTATACCGCTTCGTCATCAGGAGCAATGTCCTCTTCGACCTCAGGAGCAAGGGCTTCGGTGTCGAAGACCCAGTCCGCCGAGTCCCCCTTGACGGTCATGACCTTAGCGCCCGTGCCCTCGGTTACCTTCACCGCGACGCCCGCTAAGTCTGTAGACGTAACCAGCAGCCGCAGGGAGCCGTGCTCGACATAGAACCGGATCTCGTCTTCGGTGTAGGCGGGATTAATCGGAACGGATACGGCCCCGATGCCTGAGGCGGCGAAAAAAGAGACGACGAACTCAGTTGAGTTTGGAAGGAGCAGCCCGATCTTGTCGCGCTTCCCGAAGCCTTTTATTCTGAGATGCGCTCCGAGGCTCCTAACCCTCCGCAGCAGCCCGGCGTAAGTCATATGCCTGCCCCCCTCGACCGCCGCCGTCCTCTCCGGGAACCTCCCGGCCGAGCGCAGGAGCAAGCTCCATACTCCGCCCGTCTCGCTCATCCCGACCTCCTACGGGAACATACCCCCGTGTTTGAGTCCCTCACCCTCGTCGAAGCCGAACATGACGTTCATATTTTGGACGGCCTGTCCCGAAGCGCCCTTTCCCAGGTTGTCGAGCGCGATGCAGATTATCACCTTCCCATCCTGAATCCCTATTCCTATATCGATGAAATTGGAGTACCGGGTGTTTTTGACGTCCGGTACCGTACCCTCAGGGCACAACCTTATGAACCGCTCGCCCCTGTAAAACTCCCTGTAGTACTCCAGCACCTCAGGTATGTATAATCTCCTGGGAAAATCCGCATAAATGGTGGTGAAAATGCCCCTCGAGACGGGCACGGTGTGGGGGATAAAAACGGCTTTTGACGGCTCCACGGCTATGTTCCTAAGCTCCTGCTCGATCTCCCCCTTCTGCCCGTGACCCTCGAGCGGCCCTGCCGATATGGCTTCATTCACCTCGACGAAATGGGCCCCGAGCACAGGCGCCCTGCCCACCCCCGACATCCCTCCCTTGGCGTCCACCACTACGGTCGTACCGGACAGCAGCCCCTCGGTGCTCAGGGGGGCGACCCCCAGAACGGCCCCGGTGGCAAAACAGCCGGGGTTGGCCACGAGGCGCGCCTTCGTGATATTTTTCCTGTAGAGCTCCGTCAGGCCGTAGGCCGCCTCGGATACCAGATCGGGCCTTTCGTGCTCCCTGCCGTACCAGCGGGTGTAGTTATCCGCTCTGCGGAACCTGAAATCGGCGCTGAAATCCACCACCCTGATGTCGTTGTCCACAAGGATCCCCACGAAGTGCATCGAAGTCCCGTGAGGGAGGCATGAGAACGCAAGGTCTATAGAGGGCAGCTCACCGAGCTTCGAGATGCTCTCGCACCGGAGGTCGCAGAACCCCACTAGATTCGGGAATACCTCGTCGATGCGCTGCCCGGCGAACTTCTCCGAGGTAAGCCACGATATCTCCACCTCCGGGTGACTGACGAGGAGCCGCAGAAGCTCCGCGCCCGTATACCCGGTGGCTCCGAGAATGCTTACAGTAATCGTCATTCGAAACTCCAGCTCACGATTCTACAACTACCGGCGGTAGTTGTAAACGGGGGTTATTAATTTGTTACTCAGATTCTAGAAAGGTGTGGAACGGGGTTAATCGCTAGGGCATGCCAGGGGCTTCCGAGCCGGTTTGACCCTCTTCTTACCCCCCTTTTCTTACCCCCCCCCTTTTCTACCCCCCTTGGCCCCCCCGCACACTCATCCCTCAGAGTTGCGGGCGTCGCTCATGAGCTTGTAGTCGATGCTGTCCACCATGGCCTTCCAGCTAGCCTCGACGATGTTCTCGCTCACCCCCACGGTGCTCCAGCTCCTCACGCCGTCCGTGGACTCAATGAGCACCCTCACCACTGCGTCCGTGCCATGCCCGGTCGAAACAACGCGCACCCTGTAGTCGCGAAGCTTTATGTCCTTTAGCTGCGGGTAGAACTTCTCGAGTGCCTTGTGGAGCGCGCCGTCAAGGGCATTTACCGGGCCGTTGCCGATGGCCGCGGTGTGCTCGATCACCCCGTCAACCTCGACCTGCACCGTGGCCTCGGAGATGGGCTCGTCGTCGTGCCTTCGCTTCTCGACGATTATGCGCGCGCCTTTGAGCTCAAAGGGCTTTTTGTACTGTCCCAGCAGTTTCCTGATGAGCACTTCGAGCGATGCGTCCGCCCCTTCGAACTCGTAGCCCTCGTTCTCAAGCTTCTTGAGCTCATCCAGGATCTTCTTGACCACCGGGTCTTTGGGGTCGAGCTCCACGCCGAGCTCCTTTGCCTTGTAGACGATGTTGCCCCTTCCCGACAGGTCCGACACAAGCACCCTCCGCCTGTTGCCCACCAAATCAGGGTCTATGTGCTCATAGGTCTGCGGCTCTTTCATCACGGCGCTCACGTGCAGACCCCCCTTGTGGGCGAACGCGCTTTGGCCGACATACGGGCGGTGCTTGACGGGAGGCAGGTTCGTCAGCTCGTGCACGAAGTGGGAAACGTCGTAGAGCTTCTTAACCCGGTCGTCGCTTATGCACTCGACGCCCAGCTTGAGCCTCAGGTTGGGTATGATGGAGCACAGGTTGGCGTTGCCGCACCTCTCGCCGTAGCCGTTAATCGTGCCCTGTACCTGAGAGGCCCCGGCCCTAACGGCGTACAGCGTGTTCGAGACGCCCATCTCGCCGTCGTTGTGTGTGTGTATGCCCAGAGGGGGCGAGTCAAGCTTCGTACCCACTTCAGTGACGATGGACTCCACTTCCCAGGGCATCGTGCCCCCGTTCGTGTCGCAAAGCACAACCACATCGGCCCCAGCCTCAAGGGCCGCCTTAAGAGTAGCAAGGGCGTACTCGGGGTTGCGCTTATAGCCGTCGAAGAAGTGCTCGGCGTCGAAGAACACCTCGTCGGTGCGCTCCTTGAGGTATGACAGCGAGTCCCTTATTATCTCGAGGTTCTGCTCAAGCTCGATGCGCAGCACCTCGGTAACATGGAAGTCCCAGCTCTTGCCCACGATGGTAACAACGGGCGTTTCGGCGCGCAACAGCGCCTGTATGTTGTCGTCCTCATCGCAGCTTATGGATACCCTGCGTGTGCTTCCGAAAGCGGCCATCCTTGAGGCCCGGAGCTTAATCTTCTTCACCTCTTCGAAGAACTCCTCGTCCCTGTCGTTCGAGCCGGGCCAGCCGCCCTCTATATAGTGCACCCCCAGCTCGTCCAGCTTCCCGACGATACGCAGCTTGTCCTGGACGGAGAACGATATGTCCTCGCCCTGTGTGCCGTCCCTCAGGGTCACGTCGTATATCTTTACCGCTCTTTCGGTACTCATTTCGCCTCCCCCAAACCGAACGCCTTGTGCAGCGCCCTTACGGCAAGCTCGGAGTATTTCTCCCCTACAACGCAGGAGATCTTGATCTCCGAAGTGCTGATCATTAAAATGTTTATCCCCTCGGCGGCCAGCACCCTGAACATCTCGGATGCCACTCCCGAATGGGTCTTCATTCCCACACCCACTATGGACAGCTTTGCGATTTTTTTGTCGGACACCACCCCCGAAGCGCCAAGCTCGCCCGCCACTCTTTCGGTAATGCCCAGGGCCTTCTTAAAATCTGTGCGGGACACGGTGAACGTTATGTCCGTGTACCCTTCGGTGCTCACGTTCTGCACTATCATATCGACCACGATATCCTCATCGCTTATGAGGGTGAACAGTCTGCTCGCAATGCCCGGCCTGTCGGGAACTTTAATCGCCGTTATCTTCGACTGGTTATTATCGAAGGTGACACCCGAGATAAGCATTTGCTCCAACTCCCCCATAGCGCTCCGCTCTTCTATCACCCAGGTCCCTTCCCGCTCCGGCTCAATAGTGGAGCGGATTTGCACCGGCACGCCGAACTTCTTGGCAAACTCAACGGCCCTTCCCTGAAGTACCCTGGAGCCGAGGCTAGAGAGCTCGAGCATCTCCTCGTAAGAGACCCTTCTGAGCTTCCTGGCGCCTGCGACAACCTCAGGGTCTGCCGTATACACGCCGTCCACATCGTCCTTGTAAAGCTCGCACGCATCGGCACCGAGCACCGCCGCAAGAGCCACCGCCGTCAAGTCAGAGCCCCCTCTGCCCAAGGTGGTGATATTCCCGCCGCTGTCTACCCCCTGGAAACCGGCCACAACTACTATCTTACCACACCCCATAGCCTCGCGTATCCTGACCGCGTCTATATCCATAATTCTCGCGTTCGAATACGAGTCGTCGGTGAGTATCCTCACCTGGTGGCCCTGAAAAGATACGGCGTCGTGACCGAGCGCCCGAACGGCCATGGAAATCAGCCCGCTGGAGACCTGCTCGCCGCTCGAGGTTATGACGTCCAGCTCCCTAGAGTCCGGCGGGTCCATCACCTCAAGACACATCTCGTACAGCCTGTCAGTCTCCCCGGCCATCGCAGAGACCACCGCCACCACGTCGTTTCCCGCCTCTTTCGTGCGGACCAGGTGAGCGGCGGCCCATCTTATTTTTTCGACGCTGGAAAGACTCGTTCCACCGTACTTTTGAACAATGAGAGCCAATCTTTTTTCCCTCTAATCCTAATATTTCGCCCGCTCGGGCCGCCGTTGCCCCAGGTCATCTCTATCTCCACCTCCACGGCGTCCTCGGGGAATGCGTCCCTCATCCGCTCGGCCCATTCCACCACACAAACCCCGTCACCGTACACAAACTCTTCGTAACCGATGCCCTCAAGCTCCTGCGCACTCGAAACCCTGTAGAGGTCGAAATGGTAAAGCGGGGTTTTCCCCGGATATGCGTTCATAATCACATACGTGGGACTTACCGGCTCTTCCTCTATGCCCAGGCCCTTTGCGATGCCCTTTGTAAGTACGGTCTTTCCCGCGCCGAGCTCCCCGCTCAAAGCCACGACGCTTCCCGCCGGAAGCACCATGCCCAGAGCCTCGCCTACCTTGACCGTATCTCCCGCCTCAGAAACTGAGACCTCAAAAACATCGCGCATCCTAGCGTACTGTGATGAAAAACTCCCTCCCCCCGAATTCTCCCTCTTCCCCCAGGGAAATCTCCCGCAAGGCTCCGGGAACCATCTCGGCGATATCGCCGGCGAGCATGCCCGCCTCCCCTACTGCTTCCCTGCACATGTCGCCTGCCAGGCCGTGGGCGAACACGCCGAGGCTGCACGCCCCCCTGGGGTCAAGGCGCTGCGCAAGGAGCCCGCCGATCACCCCCGAAAGCACGTCTCCGGTGCCTCCGGTGGCCATGCCGGGGTTGCCTGTAGGGTTGACGAACACCCTGCCGCCGGGCTCGGCGACGACCGTCCTGGCGCCTTTGAGCACAACATAAACATTATACATAGCTGCAAAATCCCTAGCAATCTCAACTCTGTTGCGCTGCACCTCCTTAGTAGTCGCGCCCGTGAGCCGCGACATCTCCCCCGGATGGGGAGTGAGGACGCACGGAGCCTTCATCTCCTTCAATACTCCCGGCTCCTGCGCAATTACGGTTATTCCATCTGCGTCTATTACCACGGGCGCCTCGCAGCACAGCACGATTTCATTGACGAACTCCTTTATCTCCCCCTCTGTGGATATCCCCGGTCCTATTACGAGCGCCGTCTTGTTTTTCAGGAGGACGTTGAGTACATAGTCCAGGGCGTCCTTTCCCAGGCAGCCGTCCACGCTTTCAGGAAGGGGCTCTGTCATCGCCTCCAGGAGGCTACCTTCGAATATGGGGTTCAGCCCGCTCGGCACGCCCACGGTCACAAGGCCAGTGCCCACCCTGCCCGCACCGCGAGCGACCAGCATTGCGGCCCCGGTCTTTCCGGGCGAGCCCGCCAGTATAAGCAGGTGTCCGTATGTGCCCTTGTGCGTATCGCCCTCCCTCGGAGCAACATACCCCCTTATGCTGTCATATGTGATCAATTCGTATGGGATATCCTCTTCAAGGAATTTGGGGGTGGTGATGTCGGCGACGTAGACCCTTCCGGCGTAGTCGATACCCGGATATACGGCGAGCCCCAGCTTGGGTAGAACGAACGTCACCGTGACGTCGGCCTTCACCGCCTCGCCCAGGGGGAAGCCCGTGTCGGCGTCTAGCCCTGATGGGAGGTCCACGGCTACTTTAGGGGCAGCGAGGCCGTTAATGAACCTTATCACCTTGGCGTAAAAGCCCTCCACATCACGCGTGAGTCCCGTGCCTAACAAGGCGTCCACCACAACGTCTGCCTCGACGTAATTCGTGCACCTGCCGTTGAGCTTAACGATTTCGGCCCCTGCGCTCCTAAGCGCATTGTAGTTCGTCAGGGCGTCTCCGGCGAGCTTTTCCGGGTCGGAGGCGAGGTATGCGGTCACCTCAAGGCCCGCGCTGCGCAAATGGCGCGCAATCACAAAACCGTCCCCGCCGTTGTTGCCCCCGCCTGCAAACACAGCCGCGCTGCGGGCACGGGGGAACTCCCCCAGTATCACGGAGGATGCCGCACGCCCGGCGTTCTCCATCAATACAAGCCCCAAGACGCCGTACTCCTCTATCGACTGCCTGTCAATATTGCGTATGATTTCCCTGGTCGCAAGCTTCATAACAATCCTTCTTAGGTTTTTAGCGCAACTTCTTTAGATTATACGCTATTTTGGGAGTATTGAAACATCGCCCTTCATGGAATCTTCTCTCTCACCCCCTTCTCCCACTCACATACATCCGCCCATTATGATATAATTATAAGATAGTTCGCTTTGGAATCAAAAAGGAGGATCTCACCAGTTATGAATACATTGTCTGTTTTTACCAGAACATCTTTTTTTCTTTTCGTCCTTACGTCACTGTTCCTTTTAGCGCCCATGACGACCGCTAGAGGTTCTAGTGACGATGCCTCTGCGGCTTCGAAAAACTCGGATCTGTCTCGTGTTGACCACAAATATGTTTGTATGATCACAAATCAACGTTACGATAAGGAACAAATCCCCACCAGCGTTGAAGGGAAAACATACTACGGCTGCTGCGAAATGTGTAAGGCTAAACTGCAGAACGATTCGAATACTCGATTCGCAGTCGACCCCGTCAGTGGGAATGTTGTCGATAAAGCGCTGGCTGTCATAGGTGCGGTGCCTGACGGCAAAGTGTATTACTTCGAGAACGAAGAAAATTTAAAGAGCTTTAAATCCAAGACTGATAAAGAGAGCTGACATACAGGAATTGCGGGGCTGTCCCGCTAACTGTGTACACAAAAACTCCTCTTGAATTCTGTCTTCAAATATAACACAAAGCCGGGGATAAATGACAGCCCCCTGTTTAATTTGCCCAGTTTAACCGGCCTGATCCCTTTCCTCCCCGGATCCTTGGCGCCATAAATAGGGCCTTCAGAACTGAGCTATCCCCCTAGGCCTTTACTTCCCAAATCCGTATGTACTCGTAGTTGCAGCACCCCTGCGTTGACTGCGCAAGTGCCTTATTTATAATGTATGCGATGTTCGACTTCCTCACGACCCCCGAGCACATCCACCTCATGATAAACCACATCCCCATCATAGGGCTCGCCGCCGCCGCGCTCGTCCTTATCTACTCGTTCATCCTCAAAGACACAGAAGTCCTCTTTCTAGGCTTCATCTTGTGCGCCATTTTCGCAGGATCTATGTACTTCGTCATGCAGACGGGAGAAGAGGCCCACGACAGGTTCGAGGAGCTCCCACTTTCTGCGGTCATAGGAGCCGAGGGGGACAAGTGGATGGGAGAGCATCATTTTTTTACTGATCCGGCGACCACCGTGATCTACATAACGGGGGGTCTCGCGCTCCTGGGCATCCTTTCTGTAGCTGCAGTGCGACGCTTCAAGTTTCACGTGGGCGTCCTGACCTTAATTCTCATCATGGGAAGCCTGGGGGTCTTTTTCTGGATTGCGGATGCGGGCCGCAAGATCAACCACCCCGAGTTCAGAAGCTCCTTTTCCTGGCGGGCTGTGCCCCCTTCCGAGAAAATCCCCACAGACCAGGCCCCCCAAGAAAAAACCGAGAAAACAAGCGAGGAAGAAGGAGAAGAAACCGGCAACAACAACGGGCATACCCACGAGCACTAGAGGCCGAAATGCAATTGCAGTTGATCCGTAACGCCACCATGCGCATCACGTATTCAGGAAAGCTCATACTCACCGACCCGTTCCTACTGCCCGCATACAGCTTCGAACCGTTCGTCGGCGTATCGCCCAACCCGACCGTAGAGCTGCCGTGCTCGCCGCCCGAAGTGGTGGACGGAGTGGAGCTTGTCATCGTATCCCACCTGCACCCCGACCACATCGACCCCCTGGCGCAGCGCCTTCTCCCTGGCGACATACCGCTATTCTGCCAGCCCGGAGACGAAATGACCCTGCGCCAAGGGGGTTTCCAATCTGCCTCCCCGGTCGATATGCCGGAGAAATGGGAAGGCATAACCATATCACGCACGCCCGGCCGGCACGGCACGGGTGCGATGGCCCGGCAGATGGGCAGCGTATCGGGGTTTACTTTCCAGGCCGAAGGGGAGCCGACAGTTTACTGGGCAGGGGACACGATATGGTATGAAGGGGTAAAACGGGTCTTGGAGCACATGAAACCCGACGTCATAGTCACACACTCATGCGGCGCGCAGTTCCCCGGCGCAGACCCCATAATCATGGACGCCGCCCAGACCATAGCCGTATGCCGCGAGGCGCCCGAAGCCACGGTCGTCGCGGTACACATGGAGGCCGTTGACCACGCCACCGTCACCCGCGCAGGGCTTCGCGAAGCCGCTGACGAAGCGGGCATCACGCCGGAGCAGCTTCTCATACCCCAGGACGGCGAGACTCTTGAGTTTTTGAAGGGGAAGCTGCAGAGCCGATATATTACCTCCTGAACAACCTGTACCAGAGCTTCTTTATCTGAATCCCAAGAAGGCCGAAGAGGTAAACGTAGCCGCACCGGCAGCTCTCTTCCTTATTATCTGAATTGCCATATGACATATCGAATCACCTCAAAAAAACTCAATCTATTTTTGCGCCGAGTCTTTCTTACATATTAGATGGTTAAAGGGCAGGAAAAGGAGCGAAGCCCAAGGTCAAGGGTTCCGGCCGCATAAAGAAGGGGAGAAAAATCAAAGCGGCTCCGACCCGTGATAAGTAGCCCTTCTAATTCGTAGGTTTCCATACGATTAATAAGCTACTTTTCTTTCTTCTTTTTCTTTTGTTCCTCTTCTGTTTCTATTTCAGACAACACTTTTAGTATCTTAGGTAGTTTAGTAGGGGTTTTTAGAGTGCCTGAAGTAAAACTTTTTGCTAAATACGGGTTTGGTAGAAATAAGTTTCCCAGTATCCCAGCACTAGTCGATACATTACCCATAGACATGATACTTAGCATTGACTCTACACCGCCAATCCTGGCTCCAAATTTCTCTAGCATTAACATCAGTTCTGCAACACTTTTTTCTAATGGGTTTTCACTATCCCTGATCTTTTTTACATTTTGCGCAACAATTATAGGATTATTCAATGAGGGATTTTTTTCCAATTCCTTGATTTGTTCTATAATTTTATTTTTACCTGTTTGTGCATCCCTAGAGTGCAATCCATAAATCAATAGTGCTTTGGTCGTTAATATCAAATGGAATGTCTTCAGACTTATTTTTAATTTGTATTGTGGCTTTGTTTGCAAAGTGCCTTATTGCTAGTTCATAGAAAACGTTTGGGTTTCTCCCAGATATGTCAGCTATGACAAGAGGTGCTTCCATCAATTCAATTATTATTTCATTTGTAATAGTAGTCGGTAACTTGAGATCTATGGAACGTTTCGCATCATATCCGCATTCATCTGTGGCGGGTTTGATTATATATTCCATAACATCATCTGTATGCTGTCTCTCTTCCGAGTTGTCCTCACCTATTTGACAAATTACAAAGCATTTCTTCTTATTATTAGCCATTTTTATTGATCCTCATTAATTTGGAACAACTAATACCATATTAACATTTTATAATTTAATTTATAGATAGAGTGTAGTTAGCAGGCAAAGAGACTCAAAGCAGCTCGCTCACTTTGAATATCGAGAAATACTCTATTCCCTCGTCGCGGATGCGTTGTTCTGCTCCCTCCTCCCTATCCACGACCACAATCACCTTGCGCACCTACGCTCCTTGAGCCTGTCTCGTTTCTCGCTCACGTCCGTTGACTCTACCATCGGGGGCGAGAAATTATCAATCGGGGGGTGCCAATCCAGCGGCCTCCTGATATAATCTAGCAGTCGGGCGAAACTCAAAAACCAAATTCAAGGGGGCACACAATGAGCAGCCATCCGAGAGGACTCAACACCGCTATAGAGTACAGCTTCCACGACGCCATTTTCCAGAGGCGCTCCAGGAGGTTCGGCCTCGGCATGGAAATCGACAAAGGCTCGCTCAAGTACAAATCCAGGCACGAGAGCGTACCCCTTACAGAGCTTGAAGAGGCCATGATGGTGTGGACGGGCCTGGGAATAAAGAGCATCAACCTCTCGGACTTCCCACCCCACGTGGGTCTCGACCTGGAGATGCAGTTCACGAGCAAGACAATCCCCGCGCTCGGCGACGTGCACCGCACGGAGCTGTTCTACACGAACGACGAAGGAACCTATCTAATAAAGCAGCACGACAAAAAGCCCGATGACTTCAAGGGACTCGAAGGGCTTAGCCGCGAGAAGAGGGTAGACCGAATTCTTGAGCTCTTCAGGGATTCGAAGGTCAGGCTCGAAGACACCCGCGCCGACCTGCCCACGAAGCCCCCCGGCATCGCCTCGCACAACCTGTGGAACGTGAACAAGCCCGGCACCACCGTGTTCATGCCCGTAACAGACCTGTCGGCCTGCATCATTAACCTGTACTTCTTCTACATGCGCCCCGACCACAGGTTCAACTTCGTGGACGAGCTTCACGGCATGCGCTACCCCGGAACGGAAGCCTGGGTGAAGAAGGGGTTCGTCAACGAGTCGATGCGCATGCCTCTCATAGAGGCCGAGCTAAGGTTCGCAAACGGCTACATCGCGGAGCAGGCATTCATGGGCCAGAACATGGCCCTAGCGCTCCAGACCCTCGGCCTGGGCGGCTGGATGTTCAGCGGCTTCGCCAGCATGTTCATGCTCGGAGGAACCCCATTCAACAAGGGGCTCGGCTTCAGGTTCATCACCCCTCAGACAAAAGGGGAGACGGGCAACCCGAACCCCGTGGCCGTGGGAAGGGACGGCCTGTTCGAAGCGTTCTGCCCGCCCTACTACAAGGACATGGGCGAGGCAGTCGAGGCCCTGAACGACCTCAAATGGACGAACTGGGAAACTCATAAACTTCCCTACAAAAACCCCGAATCGGTACTCGGTGAGGTGGAGCGGCCGAGCAAGGATGAGATCCAGGTCGTAAAGGACATATGCAGCTACGTCTACGACACCTACGGCAGGTTCCCGGCCTTCAGCGACCCGATGTTCCTGCGCTTCATGGTGCAGGCGCACCACATCGACCTGGAGTTCTACGACAGCTTCTACCCCGAAGGCGCCTACACCAAGAACCACAAAGACCACTTCGGTCTGTGGCACCCCGACATCCCCGACCCGTTCGAAGGCAAATAGCGATGAGCAGGGTCTTCGTCACCGCAAAGCTCCCCGGGGACTCCGTCGAGCGCCTGAGCAGCGAGCATGACGTCACAGTGTTCGAGTAAGACCGCCAGCCCACCGACGACGAGCTTATTGCTGGGGCCCGTGACTGCGACGCCCTCATCACCATGGTCACAGACCGTGTAACGGGAGAGATTATCGACGCATGCCCCGCGCTCAGGATCATCTCCAACTGCGGCGTGGGATACGAGAACATAGACGTCGAGGCCGCCACTCGCAGGGGAGTGCTCGTCACGAACACCCCCGGCGTGCTCACCGAAGCCACGGCAGACCTCGCATGGAGCCTGATACTTTCAGCGGCCAGAAGGTCGTGGAGGCCGACAGGTTCACGCGCGAGGGTAGGTTCACCGGGTGGAGCCCGACTCTGCTGCTCGGAGTGAACGTCTACGGCAAGACCCTGGGCATCTTCGGCATGGGCCGTATCGGCACCGCCGTTGCCAAAAGGGCAAAGGGATTTGGCATGAGCGTCATCTACCACAACAGGAATCCGAACCCCGATGGAGAGGTCGAGACGGGCGCGCGCTACGTGGAGTTCGAAGCGCTGCTCAGAGAATCGGACTTTCTGGTGGTCACTGCCCCACTAAACGAAGGGACGCGCGGCAGGTTCGGCGCCCCTGAATTCAGCACCATGAAAGCTGACGCCGTCATAGTGAACGTCGGCAGGGGCCAGATAATACGCGAAAGGGAGCTTGCCCGTGCCCTCAGGAGCGGCAGGATAGGCGGGGCGGGCCTCGACGTGTTCGAGCGAGAGCCGGAAATCGAAGGCGCGCTGCTCGAGCTCCCCAACGCCGTGCTGCTTCCTCACATCGGCAGCGCATCGAGGGAGACCCGGCAGATAATGGCCGAGATGTCCATAGAGAGCATAGAAGCGGCCCTGCGCAGCGCGATTCCGGACAACCTCGTTAACCCCGCGGTTTTGGAAGGGCGGCCCTCCGGGGACAGATAACCCCGGTTGGCTGTGAGAAAGGCGCAAGCTGACTCCTGCCTGCCGCAATCTCTCGCAACTAAAAACAAATTTAGCCGGAGAAGGGGTGTTTCAGACACGCTAATTTCTACTAATGTACTTGAAGAATTGATTGTAATTTCTCCACAAACCTAAATATATTGACACTCTCCCTCCATTTTGGTATTATTGCCGAGGGGGGGTGAACACAAGGGGAGGGGCAGGAACGGATTCCTCAGAGCTTAGGGGGCGACGCGAGGAAGGCGCCCGGAAGAATCGAGGCACAGGACGCCGATAATCGATCGACGAGGGGACTGAAGGTGAGCAAATGCAGAGTCCGTATCGTAGTGAGCGGAAGGGTGCAGGGGGTTTTCTTCAGGGCTTCAACCATTAGCATAGCTGCCTCGCTGGGCCTCGGAGGACGGGTGAGGAACAGAGAAGACGGATCGGTGGAGATTACAGCAGAGGGCGAAAGGGACAAGCTGAACGAGCTTGCGCACTGGTGCAGGCAAGGCCCCGAAGACGCGCGTGTGGATGATATTGAGCTTGAGTGGGGGGAATACTTAAGCGAGTTTGACGGGTTCACGACCGAGTTCTGAGCCGATGAATAACCTGTGGAGTAATTGATGATAATAGAGACCGTTATCGGCGGCTCGTTCTTTACAAACTGCTACATAGTGGCCGATGAGGAAAGCAGAGAAGGCATACTCATCGACCCCGGCGCTCAGGTGGCCGAAGTCCTCGAGCTGATCGAAAGACTCGACCTCAAGGTCGAAAGAATCATAAACACCCACTGCCACATTGACCACTTATGCGGCGTACAGGAGGCAAAAGACGCCCTCGGCGCCGAGTTCTACCTGCACGAGCTGGAGCTGCCGGTGCTCCAAGACATCCCCAACGCCGCCGGCAGGTTCCCCGAGTTCGAGGGCACCGAAGTGCCGGAGGTGGAGCACTTCCTGGCCGAAGGGGACGAGGTCAAGGTAGGCCCCTATACGGCAAGGGTCGTCCACACCCCCGGCCACACATGGGGCCACATCTGCCTCATATTCGACGGACACGTATTCGACGGCGACACCATGTTCGCAGGGAGCGTGGGAAGGGTCGACCTCACCGGCGGAAGCTCCATGGAGGAGCTCGTGCGCTCAATCAAAACGAAGCTCCTGACACTGCCCGATTCCTGGAGTGTGTACTCGGGACACGGCCCCGTCACAACAATCGGAGTGGAGAAGCGCTCCAACCCATTCCTCACGGGAGGTCTGATAATCCTGTAATGAAAGCAGCCATAATCCGCAATACCGTCATCCTTACCCTCACACTGCTGATCGTCTACATCTTCATAAGGCAAACCTCAAAGGTCTACGTACTCAGCGAAGAGAACTCGAGGATAGGGAGAAAGGTGGAAAATCTCGAAAAGGTGAATGAAAACTTGAATATCCATTTGAAACTTTTAAAAGAAGACGAGAGTTATATTGAGAAAGTAGCAAGAGAAGAACTGGGAATGATAAAACACAATGAAAAGATATACAGATTTGATCAGTAACACTCGCTCGCACGTCGCCCTGTTTTGGGCCGCTTGCCTCACGTTCGCCCTCTGGGCCACATCCGAAGGCCCGCTAAGCGCCGCGCTCGAGCCGAAATCCCTACTCATTTCCTTTCCTCTCATCGTGGGCACAATGCTTGCCCACAGGCTTACGGGCATAAGCTCGAGCATCCATAGACTAACCAGCGTGGAGAAAGCCGCCATGGGGCTGCTCGCCGCGGTGGCCCTTGAAACTGTTTTCTCTGTAGCGGGAAGGGGTCTTTTCCCACTCACCTACATCGTGGCGCCGCTGGCAGTTCTGTACACCGGATGGCGCGGGGCCATTGCCTTTGCCTCCTTAACCGTCGCTCTTGAGCTCACATTCCACATGAGCGGAACCGATACGCTTTACAGGCTGTTTCCACTACCTATAGCCACATTCTTTCTCGGATTCATTATGAAGACCCATTTGGGCTCCCGCTCCACGCGCACCAAAAGCCCCCTGCACCCCGATAATGACATTCCGTTCCTCAGCGCCTTCGAGCACGGCTACCCCGGGGGAGCCGGACAAAAGAACCTGACCCTTCAATACCGGGACTCTGTACACTGCTGCATGAGCATCCTCCAAGAAACGCTTCCCACAAACTCCATCGTTCTGTATATGCGCAGACACGACGGATTCTTTGAGATCGAGGACTTTATCGCAGGAGAAAACCTGCACATAGACCGTACCCAGAAAGTGCACCTGAGGGGCGGCTACCCCGGCTGGGTGCTCAAAACCAAAACCCCGGTCGTTGTAGGAAACATAAAAAACTCAAGCGACAACCTGATCTATTACCATTCCACAAAAGTGCCCGTTAAGTCCATCATCGTCGTGCCCATACTCACTGACGGCCCGGGGAGACAGTCCGAGGGTGATGAGGGCGCTGAGCCCATCGGCGTTCTTATCGTCGACAGCCTGAGTGAGAACGCATTCGGCGAGAGAGAAGGCAGGCTAGCCTCGCTTGTGGCCACAAGGATTGTGGAGACGCTTAACAGATACAAGCTGGCAAAAAAAATGGAGCTCAACTCACAGGGTCTGGCCTCGTTTTACGACCTGTCCACGAAGCTCAGCTCCTCTCTGGAGCCCAACACCATACTGAACCACGTGACAAAGAGTATTGCCGATTCGATGGAGGCCGACGTACTCGGCATAACCCTTGCCGACGGCCATGGGGAGCGGAGCATACTCATGCGCACCGGACTTAACAGGCGGGAAGACATAGAAGGCAAAGAGATTTTACACAGCAACACCCTTGTAGGCCTGGTAGCCGAGACCGGCACGCCGTTCTTTACACCCGACCTGTCGTCTAGGAAAAAGTTCAAGGAAGTCTTCGGCAGAGAAGTGGACTTTGCGCTCAAGATGGGCGAATTGAGCGCACTGCTCATACTTCCGATGCACAAGCCCCTCACCCGTGGCGAATTCGATACCGAAAGCACAATGGGCTGTATAGTTATCGGCAAAATAAGCGGCGCCGAAGGGTTCAGCAGGGACCAGAGAAAGCTCGCCGAGATCATGGCCAAAGAAGCGTCAAAGGCGCTTTGGAACTCAATCTCCTACGAAGAGGTCAAAGAGCTTGCAATTACAGACAGCCTTACCGGCCTGTACAACTTCAGATACTTCCAGGAGGAGCTCAACAAAGAGATCGCCCGGACCGACAGGTTCCCCGGAAAGGTCTCGCTTATACTGCTCGACATCGACAATTTCAAAGAGCTAAACGACACCTACGGACACCCGGTAGGTAATATGGCCCTTAAATCCATCGCAGAGGCCCTTAAGTCATCAACGAGAAAAATAGACACTCCCGCTAGGTACGGAGGGGACGAGTTCGCTATACTCCTGCCCAATACAAACGAACAAAGCTCAAAGACAGTGGCCGAAAAGATTAAAGCCAGGGTCAAGAACATAAACTGGGAGCTGCAGGGCCTTGACATCCAACCATCGGTAAGCATAGGTGTGGCCACATACCCCGACAGCGCCTATACGAAGGAGCAACTGTTCAAGCTCGCAGACTGCGCACTGTACGAAGCCAAGCACTCGGGGAGAAACAACTACGTGCACTATGGGGACATCGAGCACAGAGAAAACTCCGCCCTTATTGCAACCTGATACCACGCTGTAGAGAATTCCCGCCGGCGCCGCATCGGCCGATTCATGGCGATTCCCCCCCACCCGGTGAAAGCGCATCTCCCGAAGCAGACAAAAGACCCGGGGCACACGTTAATATAAAATGCCTGCGATTCCTCCTGCTTCTAGGCTCACTATTCTGGATCGCGCTGCATCAATTACCTGAATACCTAAACCCCTTTCTCTCTTATGAAGGCGTCGAGCGACTCGTTGAAATAATTCCCGGCAAAATCCTGATGGTGCTGTTCCTGCTCATCACCATTATCTACTCGGTATGGAGATGGCTTTTCACCTACAATGGCTGCTTAAGCTGCGGCAGTCGCGAAACGGTGGCCGCGAAATCCTCCAGAGGAAAAAAGTTCATAGAAGCCCTTGAGAAGCGCGATTGGTAACGAAACCACCCGCACCCAGCTCCAACATCACCCATATACCTGAATCCTTAATCACCCCTACCCGTCAGAGCGAGTAGAAGCCCCCGGATTCCTAAATGACGAGCGAGCGGCTATAATTCCCATCTGAAATGCCGGGAAAACCCAAGTCCCCAAAGCGCTTTTTCGCTTCCATGAAAATTCGCCCCATAAAGAGCCTGGGCCAGAACTTCCTCTTAGATGAGATTGCGCTGCAAAAAATAGTAACGGCCGCGCAGCTCTCGCCGCTCGACGACGTGCTCGAGATAGGTGCGGGGCTCGGCGCTCTCACGCGCCTGCTCGGCGAGGGTGCCAGCAGCGTCGTTGCGGTAGAGCGTGACTCAAAGCTCATCCCCGGGCTCAAAACCGCTGTGTCCGGCCTGCCAAACGTCACCGTAGTTCACGGCGACGCCCTAGACATGGATTTCAAGCAATTTAGCTGCGGGCAGAAGCTAAAGGTGGTCTCGAACCTCCCCTACAGCGTCTCGTCACAGATCATAATGAGTCTCCTCGAGCGCAGGGGCCTGTTCTCACTGCTCGTGCTGATGGTTCAGCGCGAGCTTGCACAGAGGATAACCGCCCGGCCCGGAGGTAGGGACATCGGCGCGATATCGGTGCTTATTCAGGTATATATGGACTGCTCGGCCCTCTTTAACGTCCCCCCCAGCGCTTTCTGGCCCGAGCCCGGAGTCGAGTCCACAGTGATAAAGCTCATGCCTCTCGAGACCCCCAAGATACCAGAGTCTCTCCAGAAACAGTTCACCTCGATCGTAAAGGCGTGCTACTCCCAAAGGAGGAAAATGATAGCCAACAGCTTGAGGTCTATCCTCTCCAGGGACGAGACGCAACGCGTTCTTGAGGCCGCATCCATCGACCCGAAGCGGCGGCCCGAGACCCTGTCGGTAGAAGAGTTCGGCATTCTTGCCGAGGCGGCGGCACAGATCGAGCACGCCCCATAGTACGAGCTCAATCGCGCTTTATGATGTATGTGTCCCGGCAGCACTCAACCAGCTTCATCAAGAGGTTTTGCTGTATCTCTTTGACTTCAGAGCCGAGACCGTTCGAGAGGATAGAGAATGCAAGAACGTCGCCCGACTTGGTAAATAGATAGCCCGAAAGGGTTCTGACGCCTTTGAGATAGCCCGTCTTTGCCATCACCCTGCCCTCCAGTTCGGACTTTTTGAACCTGCCCTCAAGGGTGCCGTCGACGCCCCCGATGGAAAGTGATGTGACGAACTCGTGGGAGATGAGCTTATTCCTGTATGCGAACCTGAGCACTTCGACCAGGGCTTCGGGAGAGGAGCGGTTGAGCGGGGAGAGACCCGAGCCGTCAACAACCCTCGCCCCCTCCTTAACCCCCACCACACCAAGGAACCTTCCCACCACGTTAGCGCCTTTCTCCCAAGTGCCCGGCGCTCCCATGTATTTTGCGCCCAGCACCTTTATAATGTTCTCCCCTATCAAGTTGACGCTGCTCTTATTGTACAGGTTTATAACACGGTCAAGCGTGTCGGAGTAATGGGTGTAAAGCAGGTGCGCCTCCCGGGGCACCTTGCCCAGCGCCACATCGCCCTCGACCTCAATGCCGGACTCTTTCAGGTTGGCGCGCAAAACCCTGCCCGTGTATATCGGCGGCACCGGCACCGCCTTTGTCACGGTCAGCTTGCCTGACCTGGACGATATCCGTCCCCGAATCGTCATAGCGCCTCCACCCTCCCTCACGTCTCCATACAGCCTCCCCCACCGCAAGCTTGTCACCGCCCTGTTGACGACCTTAATGCCCGCGCCCTTCGGATCTATCTCTACCATGGGCGGCAACCCGACCCTGGTGGGGTAGACGTTAACTTCGAAGGTGTTGTAGTTGAGGGAAAGCGCGCTTATTGGAGGGCTGTAGGCGAGCCCCTTCCACTTCTTCTTCCACCCGAGCCCAAATCGCACGGAGTCAAAGAACGTCTCGTCCACCATGATGGAGCCCATTATCCGGTCGATACCCAGTTTCTTCAGCTCGCTCGCAATGAAGCGGAGGTCCGACGTGCGCATAGTCGGGTCTCCGTACCCCTTGACGTACATGTCCCCGTAAATAGAGCGGTGCAGTATCGGCCCGGTGATGTAGAACTCGGTCTTGAACCTGTAGTCCGGCTTTAGGAACAGGAGCGCCGCTGCGGAAAGGAACACCTTTACGTTCGAGGCGGGAATGAACATCTTCCCGGCGTTGTGGCTGAATATCACCTTTCCCGTCTTGAGGGACTTTACTGCCACCCCGATGTGGGAGGAAGAGCGGGGGCTGCTTGAAATGAGCTTCGTGAGCTCGCGGTTGAGCTTTGCGCTCGATACCCCTTCCCCAAAGCTCGCCGCAGGAGCCAGCAGCACAACGATCGACAGCAAACAAACCAGCGCTCTAGCCGCAATAAACATGAGAAGCTACTTTAACACTTGTAAACAGAAAAACCAAGCCTGAGTACCATCCTGTACAAGCATTCTAAAATACCCCACGACAGTTGTTCATGCCCGGAAATAAACGCGACAGAACCAACAGCATTGTTTATCACAACTCCAATACATATCAACTGCGTTAAATTACCCTTTTGAGGAGCAACTACCCCTCAATGCGCCTTGGCCCAGTCCCCTCCTAAATTAAAGCTCCCTTGAGTATGAAAGGGGTGCTTTGGCATAATAACCCGTCCATAGGAAACAGACTCTTAAAATCTGAAGCTTATGAATTGAATATTGCTTTTCGCGTAATTCAGGGTTTGTAAGGCTTAGTAATTACGACTGGATTTGGATTCGTGAAAATTCCAACGACTCTAATTTTTTACTCTTCTTATCAAAAGCCTCATCCATCTCGTCCAATATTTCCCGGGCAGACAGTTCAGGGTCTTCAGATTCGGTAATAGGCCTGCCGACGACGAGATAATTGGAGCCCGCCATTATGGCCTCCGCGGGGGTGACGAACCTCTTTTGATCATCTTTGCTGTCCGACGCCCTGCGAATACCGGGCGTTACGATTAAGAAATCCTTCTTTACTTCATCTCTCAATTTCTCTCTTAACATCTCCGTTTCTCTACCGGAAGCGATAATCCCGTCACATCCGGCATTAAGCAGTCTTTTAGCGCGACTCAACACAAAATCATCGATATCTTTTGCTTTCCTCCCATAGATCTCGCTGAAATCATGTGCATCGATGCTGGTCAGCAGTGTCAATGCCAATAACTTAACTCCGTTCCCCGACTCTTCCCTGCCTCTTACCGCAGCGCTGATATTTTTATTGCTGTTATTCCCATCAAGGGTTAGAAATTTTATATTGAGCAGCCCCGCGTTCCTCACGGTACGGCGTATGACTTCTTCTATTTCAATAGATTTCATATCGAGAAATATCTTCTTCCCCTTCTCGGTGAGCAGCGGCAGTATTTCCCAAAATTTTTCATTCACCAGCAAGTCAATCCCTAACTTATAAAACGTAACGAGGTCTCCCAGTTTATCGACCAGCTCTTCAATTCCATTTACAATATTAGGGGTGGAGGGATCCGGGTTGAGAGCAACGATCAAGGCTTCATTCGACTCGCTCATTGCAGCTCCCCATTATTTGGCTGGGAATTCCAATGCCGTTAACGATGATCCGGATTGCCATTATGTAGATAATTATTACTCATTATCAACATAATACAATTCATGAAAACCCCTCAATGCGCCTCGGCCCAGTTGCCTCCCACGCCGATGTCTACCTTGAGCGGCACGCTCAGCTCCATGGCGCTCTCCATCTCCCCGCGCACCATCCGCCCCGTCTCCTCAAGCTCCCCCTCCGGCACCTCGAACAGCAGCTCGTCGTGCACCTGCAGTATCATGTCCGAGCCCCAGCCATCGCCCCGCAGACGCTCGTGAATGCGTATCATCGCTATCTTGATGATGTCGGCCGCGGTGCCCTGCACGGGGGTGTTGATTGCCGCCCGCTCCCCCGCGCCGCGTAGCGTCCTGTTCTTCGACTGAAGCTCCGGGATGGGCCTCCTGCGCCCGAGCATGGTGGCGGCGTAGCCCCTGCTCCTGGCCTCTTCTACCGAGGACTCCATGTAGCTCTTCACCCGGCCGTACCGCGCGAAATACTCGTCCATGTAGCCCTTGGCCACCCCCATAGAAGTGCCCAGCTGCTTGGCTAGGCCAAAGGGGCTTATGCCGTAGATGATGCCGAAGTTGATGTTCTTCGCAAGCCTCCGCATCTCCGGGGTCACATCGGCCTCGCTCACGCCGAATATCTCGGCGGCGGTGGCCGAGTGTATGTCGCGGTCCGCACGAAATGCCTCTATCAGGGCTTCGTCCCCCGAGAAATGGGCTAGGAGCCTCAGCTCGATCTGCGAGTAGTCGGCAGAGAGCAGTACATGCCCGGCATCAGGCACAAAGGCCTCGCGTATCCTCCTGCCCTCCCCTGTTTTGATGGGGATGTTTTGGAGATTAGGGTCCGAGGAGCTCAGCCTCCCCGTCGAGGTGCCCACGTGGTTGAAGGAGGTGTGGATACGGCCGGTCTCGGGGTTTATGAGCCTTGGCAGGGCGTCGATGTAGGTGGACTTGAGCTTCGCAAGCCCCCTGTACTCAAGCACCTTCGCGGGCACGGGGTGCTGCCTTGAGAGGTCGGTCAGTACCTCCACATCCGTAGAAGGCTCGCCCTTCGGCGTGCGCTTTTTTATGGGCAGCTCAAGCTCCTCGAACAGAACTTTCCTGAGCTGCAGCGTGGAGTTTATGTTGAACTCCCGTCCCGCCTCTGTGTAAACCTCGCCCACGACACGCTCAAGCTCGGCGCTGAACTCAACCGACAGCTCTCCGAGCTTGTCCCCGTCCACCTTTACGCCCCTCATCTCCATCCCCGCAAGCACCTCTATAAACTTTAGCTCGTAGGCCGTGTACGACTCGAGCAGACCCTCCTGCTCGAGCTGACCCATCAGTCGCTCTGCGAGCCGAAGAGCCACGTCTGCGTCTTCGCCCGCGTATTGGAGCGCCGCTTGAAGCTCCACCTCCCCGAACCCTATCTTGTTCTTCCCCGTGCCCGTAACGTCCTTGTAAGTGATGGTGCTGTGGCCCAGATAGTCCTTGGACAGGGAGTCGAGGCTGTAGCTCAGACGGCCGGAGTCAATGAGGTGTGCCGCGACCATCATGTCGCAGTAAACGCCGCTCATAAAAGCGCCCTGAAGATTGAGCACCATAATCTCGTATTTGAGGTTCTGCCCGATCTTCTTTATCCCCCCATCTTCGATAACGGGCTTCAGCACGCCGAGCACCGTATCAAGAGGAAGCTGACCTTGCGCGTGCGCTTCCATCGAGGTGTGCCCCGTCGGTACGTAGTACGCCTCCCCGGGGGCAGGGGCAAGCGCTATGCCCACAATCTCTGCGAGCATAGGCTGGGGCGAGGTGGTCTCCAGGTCGATTGAAACCACACCCTCCTCGCGTATCCTCTCGACTACCGCGAGTAAATCCTTCTCTGTAAGCACGAGCCTGTAGCCCTCGTAGGACACCGGGCTGTCCTGCTCCGGCGGGGCAGCCTCTCCGGCTTCGGTATCTCCACCAAGCTCCTTGAGGAGCGTCCGCATCTCGTACTTCTCGAACGCCTCTCTCAGCACCTCTTTGTCAAATCCCCTATAGCTGAAATCCTCCAGTTTATGCTCCACGGGCACGTCGGTCTTTATTGTGACAAGCACCTTACTTAAATTGGCATCCTCAATACCCGCCTCTACAAGCTCCTTATGCTTATCGGCAAGTTTCTCAAGGTTCTCTATTATCTTTTCAAGAGAACCCCACTTTTTTACCAGTTCAGCCGCAGTCTTCTTCCCAATTCCTTTTACTCCAGGCACGTTATCGCTCGTATCCCCCATCAGAGCAAGAAAATCTACAACCTGAGCAGGGGTGACCCCTACCTTTGCCTCGACCCCCTCCACATCAGTTTCTATGTACTTCATAGTGTCGAGCAGCGTTACCTTATCCGAGACAAGCTGTAAGAAATCCTTATCCCCGGTAACGAGCACCACCTTCGCGCCTTCTTCTTCGACTCTCTTAGAAATCGTACCCATTATATCATCGGCTTCGAATCCCTCCATCTGCACGCTCGGTATTCCGAAGCCCTCGACCAACTCTACAATCCGGGGGAACTGACGAACAAGGTCTTCGGGCGTCTCCTGCCTCTTCGCCTTGTATTCAGGGTAAATGTCGCTCCTGAATGTCTTTCCCTTCGAGTCGAACACCACCCCGATGTACTTGGGTTCATATTGCCTTAAGAACATCAAAAGCATTTGCGTAAACCCATATATAGCGTTTGTAGGAAATTTTTCACGTGTTCTCATCTGGCGAGGCGTATTATAATAAGCCCTGAACACGTAAGAGCTTCCATCTATGAGGTAAAGAACCCGCTCTTCCATACACCTTACATTTTATGATTACCCGCCCCGAGTGTCAAAGACCGATGAGCCCCCTTTAGTTAACGTAATTATTTAGGTATAAATTATACTTTAGTGTATATATTGGCTTTTTTGCCAAATATTTTTATAATTGATAAGATTGCCTTCAAATTTTAGCGATTTTTGACCCCGAGGAGAGTGGATAAATGAATCATGGAATTTACTTCCCGCGCCTATACGTTTAGCTCTATTAGTACTGTTTGCGGCCGCTCTGATGCCCGCTGCGGGCTACTCCGCAACCCTCCCCTATCAAACTCAAATGAGCTTAGAGCTGCCCTGGCCGTGGCGGAAAGGAACGGCGAGGACGACATAATAAAACTGTTTCTTGCCCATGAGCTGATGGATATATTAACCTCCTCCTAACAATTGCAGGGTTAAAATGAAACTTAAGACAATCTAATATTAGAAAATGGCACAGTCGATGATAAAGAGAAGCACTGCAAAACCAAATGCTTACGTTTGACATATCCCCCCGTACCCCCTATTATTTTAGAGGGGGGGGTATTGGGGAATAAGCAATAGTTGGGGATAACGAATTTCGTAGAGGGAGTTTAAATCTATCCACATAGTTTAAGATAGAACTATGGACAAGTCACTTAATAAATCCGTTTTTCTTTCCTTTCAGTTTATAACCTTACGCAAAACTCCAGCCGCGCTGAACACGCCATTTACAATCATAGACTAAAATGATTGATGAGTTAAGTGCCCTAAAGCTTTTGGAAGAGCGATTCTCACCCGTGTCTCGCTGCGTTGAGCTAGGTATTGGAGACGACGCAGCCGCTTTGAGGAGCGGCTCAAAAAAGCTCCAGCTCGCCACAACCGACTCACAGGTCGAGGGCACCCACTTTACACT
Source organism: Candidatus Dadabacteria bacterium (assembly GCA_022564935.1). Taxonomy (GTDB): domain Bacteria; phylum Desulfobacterota_D; class UBA1144; order Nemesobacterales; family JADFKM01; genus JADFKM01. Next base: position 9,716 of record JADFKM010000001.1, on the reverse strand, counting down.
GTCCCGCATCGGCCCCAGGGAGCTTGCGCGCAAGGCCATCGCTGTGGCCCTGAGCGACATAGGGGCGATGGGCGGAGTGCCCAAGTTCTTCCTCGCCTCTGCGGGACTCCCCGGGTGGGTCGAAGAGGCGTTCTTCAAGGAGCTTATCGAGGGGTTCTCGGAGTCCTGTCACGAATTCGGCGTGGAGCTTATCGGGGGCAACATATGCGCCTCGGACACGCTGTTTATAGACATCACTGCCCTGGGTGAAGTGGAGCCCGAGCACCTGGTCAGAAGGTCAGGAGCAAGCGCCGGGCAGGACATCTACGTGAGCGGCACCCTGGGTGACGCCGCTCTGGGCTTGAAGGCCGAAGGCATGGTCGCCCGAGGCGAGGCCGCAGCGCAGTTGCTTAGCAGGTATACACACCCCACCCCCAGGCTCTCGCTCGGAAGGGAGCTTGCCTTGCGTGGGCTTGCCGCGGCGATGATAGATGTAAGCGACGGCCTGCTGCTCGACTTGCTGCGCATCGTCGGGCCATCCGGCCTGGGAGCCGAGGTTCGTCTTAACGACCTTCCCCTTTCAGGGGCGCTCCGTGAGCTATCGGACAAGCTCCACGAAGACCTCTTCGAGCTGGCCCTTTCGGGCGGAGAGGACTACGAGCTGCTCTTTACGGCAAGGGCGGGCCTCACCGGAGAGCTCGCGGCCCTGGGACAGTCCCTCGGGGTTCAAATTACCAAGATAGGCTCAACTACAGCATCCCCCGGCCTAAGGGTTCTTGAGCGCGGAGGGGAAGAGGCAAAATACGAAAAGAAGGGTTTTGTCCACTTCGGCGAAAAACGATGACGGAGCTGCCGCTGCTTTCCAGCTTAATACTTATGATCATTCTCCTCGGACTCTCGGGGTTTTTCTCCATGTCGGAAACCAGCCTGTTTTCCCTGGGCCGGCACCAGCGCGACAGGCTCAAAAAAGAGCGCCCCAGGAGCTCAAAGAAAATAGAGGCGCTCCTCAAAGAGCCCCACAAGCTCATAACGACCATACTGCTTGCAGACGAGGTGTTCAACGTCGCATACACAAGTATGGTCGCCCTCACCGTGAGGAAGCTCCTCTCCCACTCCTCCGAGAACTTCCTCACCCTTCTCTCGCTTCTCATCGCTGCCCCAACCCTGCTGCTACTCGGCGAAATCGGGCCCAAGACAATTGCGGTAAAGTTCCCCAGGTTTATCTCGACCGCAGTGGCATACCCCATAAGCTACTTTCACCTCTCGATAACCCCCATTAGGTGGGTCTTCACGGCAGTCTCGGTCATGATTGTGCGGCTGCTTGGGGTGAACATGCGCCGCGAGCCCTCCAGGGGTTTCTCCAGCGAAGAGGTCAGGGCGCTGCTTGGCATCGGCGGCGAGCAGGGCGTAATGACCAATATAGAGAGGAAGCTGGTCGAGGGGCTTTTCAAGCTCGAAGACGTCTCGGCATACAAAATAATGACCCCCGCCATCAAATGCTTCATGCTGCCCGCCGAGTTGACCCTAGAGCGGTCTCTCGGGGAGGTTACCGGCAAGGGCTTTTCAAGAATACCGGTCTACAAGGGCGAAAGGGACAACATAGTGGGAATCCTATTCGCAAAAGACCTGCTCACCGCCGACAAACAACCCGATACGAGCATCGAGCAGATATGCAGGCCGCCCTACTTCATCCCCACCAACAAAAACGGCCTTGAGCTCCTAACCGAGTTCCAGCAAAAGAGGATTCACATGGCAATTCCCGTGGACGAGTACGGAAGGGTCGAGGGTGTGGTGACCATGGAAGACATACTCGAAGAGCTGTTCGGCGAGTTCGAGGATGAGAGGCGGCTGGCCCAGGAGCCCCTTTTCACGAGGGACGAGGAGTCGTTCATAGTCCCCGGGAGCATGAAAATAGACCAGTTCAACGGCTCCCTTCTCTTTAACGTCCTGAGGTACGGGGGCATAGAGCGACTGGGCACTGAAATCGAGAGCTCGATAATCAGGAATATGGAGCCCGAAACAATCGGGGGGTTCGTGTTTGAGCTGTTCGGAAGGCTTCCCCAGAGCGGGGAGCAGGTAAATTTCGGGAGCATCCAGTTCACCGTTACGGGCATTTCGGGCAAGAGGATATCGCAGCTCCGCGTGAGGAGGGACGAGGGGGAGGTGGCCAATGTCGCTTGAGTTCGTTGTGGTGGTGATAGCGCTCTGTCTCGTGCTCCAGGCCTTTTTCGCAGGCTCCGAGATTGCCCTCGTGTCGTGCGACAAGATCAAGATCAAAGCCCTGTCCGAGAAGGGCTCGAAGAGGGCAGTACTGCTGATGCGCTCCTTCCACGAAATAGAGCACTTCATCAGCACCACGCTGGTGGGCATAAACCTCTCGCTCATCGTGAGTACGGTCGTGCTGACCTTCTTCATCCAAGACCGCTACGGAGCGGGGAGCGAATTCTACACCATCCTGATCCTCTCGCCCCTGATAGTGGTATTCGGCCAGGTGGTGCCCAAGGCCGTGTTCCATAAGCACAGCAACCCGATGGCGCTCGCCTCCATATACCCCCTGTGGGTAGCCTCGAAGCTGTTCTTCCCCGTCCTCTTCCTGGTCAGGAAGTTCACCTCGGCGGCATTGAATCTTATAGGGAGCACGGAAAACCCCTTTATAACCAGAGAGGAGCTGCGCCTCGCCATCCAGCAGGAAGCCACCAAGCCCAACCCCAGGAAGCAGGAGCTCATCATGAAGAGGATATTCGACTTCTCGGAGACCCGCGCGGATGAGATCATGATCCCGCTTATAAACGTAACAGCCGTGAGCGAAGACACCTCGGCTCGCGATGCAATAGGCATTATCAAACAAACCGGCCACACCAGAATGCCCATCTACCACGACAGGGTGGACAACATCACCGGTATGCTCCACGCCTTTTACCTGCTGGGAGCTGAGCCCAAAGCGCCTGTGAAAAACTTCTCCCGAAAGCCCATGTACGTTCCCGAAAGCATGGGCGTCGACGAGCTGCTCGATTTCATGAAGAAGAGCACGGCGGGCATGGCCGTGGTGGTGGACGAATACGGGGGTGCCGTCGGGGCCGTGACCATCGAGGACATACTCGAAGAGGTAGTGGGAGAGATAGAGGACGAGTACGACAAGGGCGTAAAGCTGTGGAGAAAGATCAGTGAAAACCAGTTCCTGGTGAACCCCGGGATCGAGATCGACATGTTAAACGAAGAGCTGCGTCTCAACATACCCGAGGGGGACTACGAAACCCTGAGCGGATTCGTACTGTCAAGATTCGGCTCCATACCCAATGTCGGGGACACAATACAATACGAGAACAAAAAATTTACTGTCACAAAGGCCTCTCCCAGGACCATAGAGGAGCTTAAAGTCGTGGTGGGTAAAAAAAGTAGCCGAGGCTGAGGGCTGCCCTTCCACCGGCGCCGCGACACACGCCCGCGCCGAAGCGCAGCTGCCCCCCGAGGGGCATGTGCTTGAAATCGCCCCCCGGATTATACTATCATTACCGAAAGCCCGTATTGAGGGGGCAAGGGTTTGAGACCCGGCTCCAAGCCGTTAATGTAAATCAAATGAGCGCCATAGCAACCATAGATTTAGCGGAAAAAACCGCCTCGAAGCTCAAATCCCTCCTGCACTCCGCCGGCTACTCCGATCTGCTGCTGTTTCCCTCGCCCGCGGAGCTCTTCGAGAAGCTCAATGAGACTAGGCCCAGCATCGAAAAGGCATTCGCCCCGGATCTGATCATACTCGACATCCGCCCTGGCAAGGGGCTTTCGTCATGCAGGGAGCTTGCCGCAGGCGAACTCACGAACGCTATCCCCATCCTTGGGATCACAGAAGACACCCATCACGACTTCCTGGAGAAGTTCTTCGATGCGGGCTTGACGGACTTTGTGACCGCTCCGCTCAAAAAGCCCGTGCTCCTGGCCAGGGTGGCCAACACGCTCAGGATCACCGTTGAGGCTCGCAAGAAAAGGGCGCAGGAGCGGCTGCTTATCGAAACGAAAGAGGCTCTCCTGGAGCGGGACTACAAGATCCTGCAGCTCCAGCAGCGCATCGAAGAGGCAGACAGGGAGTTCCGGCGCATATCCACCATGGACGGGCTCACGGGCATCTCGAACCGCAGGGGCTTCGACGAGTTCCTCGACATCGAGTGGAGCCGCGCCACAAGGGAATCCATGCCCCTTACGCTGCTTATCGTCGACATTGACCACTTCAAGCCTTACAACGACGCCCACGGACACCTGATGGGAGACGAATGCCTTATAAAAGTCGCTAACTCACTCCAGGACACCCTCAACCGCTCCACTGACATCATAGCCCGCCACGGCGGCGAAGAGTTCGCGGCGCTCCTTCCCAACACCGACATAAACGGCGCTCTGACGGTGGCCGAGAAGATGCGCGAGAGCGTAATTAAGCTCCAAATACCGCACGATAAATCCAAGGTGTACAAGTACCTGACCGTAAGCATAGGCGCAGCTTCCCATTCCCCCAAGAGGAACTCGAAGTTCCGGTGCTTCTTCGCCGCCGCGGACGAGGCCCTTTACGACGCCAAGCGCTCGGGGCGCAACCTCGTTAAGGCGGCCGATTAGCCCTCCGGTTACCCCCTCTTATCACAACCAATCATCCCCTACCCACATGGAAGTCATGCGCCGCCCTAACCAAACTTTTTACTCCCTCCACCCTTCTACCCCGCCGCTTTTGCCTGGATTTTTCCCCGACTCGACTATAATATTTAGCTCTAACGGTACAATCCGCGGTCTTGAAAACACGCACCGGAGGGCAGAGACATAGCAGCGCGTGATGCGGGAAAAAACGGAGCCGAGGGCAATCGTAACCCCCGCGGGCGCATCTGGAAGTTCCTCTTAATCTCCATCACGCTCCACATCGCCCTGGTATCTGCGCTGTCGGTCTTCTTCCGCATCGAGGTACACACCTCCGGACGCGGCCTGATAAACATACAGGTCGTGAGCAGGGGTGCCGATAAACAAGAGCGCACACAAAAGAGCAAAACCACCGTTCGGGCACACACGAAAACAAGCGAACAACCGGCGCCAATAGATGCAGTTTCACCTATCCCGAGCCCGCAGCGGCAAACGAGCGAACCCTACGTAAAGTCAACGCCTATACAAGCCGATTCACTCACACTGAGCCCGCCTCGTGAAAGCGCCGCTTCCGCAACTCAAGACCGCAAGAAAAGTAGCCGGGAAAATAGCCAGCAAAATAGCCCGCATAATAACCCGCACAATAACGAGGAGCAGCTTAGCCTTCTGTCTGCCTCTTCAAGCTCCGGGGAGTCGCACACACTGCCCGCCGTGGAGGTCACGGCTCACCCCGACTACAGACTCAACCCAAAGCCTCCCTACCCGCCCTCGGCCAGGCGCAGGGGAGAGCAGGGGACGGTTTTGTTGAGGGTGCGTGTGCTTGAGGACGGCACCGTCGGCGCGTTGGAGCTTAAGCGCTCCTCGGGCCACGAGGCGCTTGACGACTCGGCGCTTAATGCCGTGAAGCAGTGGGTTTTTTATCCCGGCCGGAGAGCCGGAGTGCCTGTGGCAAGCTGGGTCACCGTGCCCGTAAAGTTCGTGCTCAGGAGCGGGTGAACTTGCTAAAGATCTCCCTTGAACACAAATATTTCCTCTTCCGGTCTTTCCAGAAGAGGCGGACATTTTTCCTTTATCTCTTCCATAAGCTCTTTATCTAATTTGGCTTCGTAAAGCGTTTCCACCTTTGAAAGCTGTTCTGTGGTTAATTTTTTAGCTCCCTTGAGATTTGCCCCCTTTAGATTTGCTCCTTTTAGGTCGGCTCCCTCAAGATTTGCTCCCACTAGGATGGCTCCCTCAAGATTTGATGACCATAGCCAGGCTCCCTCTAGATTTGCTCCTATTAGCCTGGCTCTCTCAAGATTTGCTCCTCTTAGGTCGGCTCCCTTAAGATTTGCATCAAATAGGTTGGCTCCCTCAAGTTTTGCTTTCCTAAGGTCGGCTCTCCGAAGGTCTGTTTTGCTTAAATCAATGACATACCCCTTTTCTTTTTCATATTTCCGGCGTTCATCACTTCTACGACCTATCACCGTTATTATTGCTTGGATATCTTCACGCGGTTTTTGCTCTTTCTTTTCACCTTGCTCACCCACTTCCTTAGATTCCCCAGACTTCCACTTTTCGTCAATTTTCTCTTTTTCCTTCTCGCCAGTCCAATGAGCATTTTTACGAACATATGCCGTCAAAACTTCCATAATCTGCCAGTGGTCTTTTTCAGAGTCACGGGCTATGCGCTCAAGTGCGTAGATGCCGCCGAGGCGGACTTCGATAACTGATTTCCCTTTATTGTCAATTTTCCCCAACTGGTCAATAGCCCTAGTGAACCGCTCCGTTATTTGCCCTTCTTCTGCTATTGTAATGCGCCGCCAACCATAATAGAGACCGACGAGTAATAAAGCACCTGCGATAATTTTAATAGAAAGTTCAAGGGCTTCCTTTCTCGGGTTGTAAACATCGGAGGCGGGGGGCAGCAATAAAAGTATAAATCCCCATAATAATACTGAAGAAATTATAAGTAAAGCCAGTATCTCTAGCAGTGGAATCTTATATTTCCAAAGTAATGGAACAAGAAAGAGTTGACCTTCAATACTTTCTTTCCATATGGAAATTAATTTCTTATAAAATTTTTCCGACAAAACCTTGATGGAGTCCATACCCCAGCCAACTCCGGCTAACACTCTTTGCAATAAATTGCCTATAAAGCGTTGAAGTCTTCTTAAATTCTCTTTAAATTTCGACAAGACTTTATCCATATCCGATGTGCGATTTTTAAAGTAACAGGATACTGCTCCCCTGTATCACTTTCAAAGGGATGCAACAATAACTAGGGGTTTATCACTGCTCTTTGAGCATGTCGAAGATGTTTGTGGGCACTAGAAGCTGGGGCGCCTTCATAGACACCTCGACCATGAGCTGCGGGTCGAGCTTTGCCAGGTACAGTGTCTTTACCTTGCTCAACTGCTCTGCGGTGAGGTTCTTCGCCCCCTTGAGCTTCGTGTACGAGAGGTTGGCGTCCTTGAGGATTGCCGCATCGAAATTGGCCCCCTGGAGCTTCGCCCCCCACAGGTTAGCACCGCTCATGTTGACGCCGCTGAGGTTGGCGTTTTGGAGGTTCGCGCCCTCCAGGTTGGCGCCCTCCAGGTTGGCGCTCCCGTGAATGCGACCTTCAGGGTCGATGAAGGCGCCGAGGTTCGCCCACTTGAGATTGGCCTTTATGAGCCTCGCGTTCTTGAGGTTGGCGTTCCTCAGGTCGGCTCCCTCCATGTTGGCGTATTCGAGAAATGCGTATGCAAGCTCGGCAAGCGGAAGCCTCACCTTCTTTATGCTTGTCTTCGCCATGAATGCGCCGTGGAGGTTGGCCTCCACCATATCGGCGTTCTCGAGATGGGATTCCTGAAGGTTCGCCCACTCAAGGCGCGCCCTGCGGAGGTCGGCCCCGCGCAGGTCGGTTCTGCTCAGGTCGATGGGGTAATCCTCGTCGCCGTTCCACTTGCGCTTGTAGTGAGCGACTATCTCAAGTATGGATTGAATGTCGGCGCCGGGCTTGAGCAAGCTGTCCTTGGACTGCACGTAGGACTTCCATAGATACCAGGGAGAGTTCCTCCTCACACACGCCGTAAGGGCCTCTATTATCCTGCGTTGCCGGTCTTTTGAATCCCTGGCCAGTTCCTCGAGCTCCGTTATACCCAGGAGACGCGTTTCGAGCCGGTCGCTCTCGAGCATCCGCACCGCCTTGATGATCTGCTTTCTTTTCGGGTCGCGCTGCTCCTCCCCGCTCCCTTTTAGCCCTTTACGCCCCTGATTTAAGTCATTCGGGGCGGGTTTAGCCAACTTAATTGCAGCGTCTATATGATCCTTAAGGCCCCTCAAGAGGTCTATTATCCTGTCGATCATTTTTCCCGGTTCGGGCCGCGGGAAACGCTTCCGTTTAGAACACCCTCCCGCTCCGCCTCTTATCCACGCATCCGCCTTAAAGCGTCAATTCGCATCAGTTGCTAATTATAATAGAATTATCGAGGAATTATAACACTTTCGGCACATGTTCTCCATAACGCCGCGCTCTCACGGGCGCCCGGCTCACTCCCATTCTATGGTGCTCGGGGGCTTTGTGGAGACGTCATACACTACGCGGTTTATGCCCTTCACCTCGTTTATAATCCTCTAAGAGACCCTTTCAAGCACCTCGTAGGGTATGCGCGCCCACTGGGCAGTCATGCCGTCGGTGCTGGTCACCGCCCTGAGCGCAACGATGTTCTCATACGTCCTCTCGTCCCCCATAACACCTACAGTCCTGAGGGGGAGGAACACGGTAAAAGCCTGCCATATGTCGTCATAAATTCCCGCACTGCGTATCTCCTCGATGAAAATTGCGTCGGCCGCCCTGAGCATGTGGAGAGCCTCAGGGGTCACCTCGCCCATGATCCTTATTCCCAGTCCCGGCCCCGGGAACGGGTGACGGTCGAGCGCTTCGGGCGGCAGGCCAAGCTCCCTGCCCACCTCCCTCACTTCGTCTTTAAATAGCTCCCGCAGCGGCTCTATCAGCTCGAGGTCCATCCTCTCGGGAAGCCCGCCCACGTTGTGGTGGGATTTTATGGTGGCAGACGGCCCCCTGACGCTCACGCTCTCTATGACGTCGGGATACAGGGTCCCCTGCGCCAGGAACTTAGCGCCCCCGATGCGCCCGGCCTCCTCCTCGAACACCCTGATGAACTCCTCCCCGATTATCTTTCGCTTCCGCTCAGGCTCTGTCACACCCTTGAGCCTTTTAAGGAACCTATCTACCGCGTCTACGTGTATGAGGTTAAACCCCATCCCGGTAAAGGTCTCCACCACCTGCACTGCTTCCCCCTGCCTCAGAAGCCCCGTGTCCACGAATATGCAGCGCAGCCTGTCGTACACCGCCCGCTCCACTATCATCGCAGTCACAGCAGAGTCCACGCCCCCCGAAAGGGCGCAGATTACACTCCCATCGCCCACCCTCTCGCGTATGTCCCTTATGGCGACCTCGACGAACGAGCGGGGAGTCCAGTCGGCCTCGCAGCCCGCTATTCCGAGAACGAAGTTCGAGAGGATGTCCATGCCCTGCATGGTATGGACGACCTCGGGATGGAACTGTGTGCAGTATATTTGCATCTCCTCGCTCTTGATCGCGGCTATGGGGGAGTTTAGGGAGGAGGCGATGGTGACGAAGCCCGGTGGTAGCTGCAGGATGCGGTCGGCGTGGGACATCCAGACCCGCGTGTCTTGCTGAATGCCTGAGAACAGCCCCGAGCCGTCGGTCACGCTAATCTCTGCGGGGCCAAACTCCCTGCGCTCGCTGCGCTCAACGCTCCCGCCGAGCTTCTGCACCACGAGCTGCATGCCGTAGCAGATTCCAAGCATCGGCACGCCGAGCTTAAGCAGCCCTTCGTCTACATTTGGAGCGTAGTGGTCGTGGACGCTGCTCGGCCCCCCGGAGAGTATGATCGCTTTAGGGGCGGCGCTTTTTATCTGCTCAAGCGATGTGTAGTACGGCTTTATCTCGGAGAACACCCCAAGCTCCCTCACCCTGCGCGCAATTAGCTGGGTGTACTGGGAGCCGAAATCGAGCACCAGCACGTAGTTTCGCATTGTCTGCCCGTTCACCTTCTGTGCCCCGGAGGCTGCTTTGTTTGTAGCTGTTTCAACCATTGTACCGTATATGAAAGACT
>JADFKM010000013.1 GCA_022564935.1 Candidatus Dadabacteria bacterium | reverse complement strand
TCAGGAGCGGTTCATCTGCATATGCCGTTAAATAAACTATGGGGATGTTCACGCTTTGCTGTATATGCTCTGCCGCTTCAATCCCGTCCATGTCCCCTGAGAGAATAATGTCCATAAGTACCAGGTCGGGAGCAGTTTTAAGAGCCAGCTCAACGGCTTCTTCCCCAAAGGTTGTGGAGCCGCAAACTTCATACCCCAGAGCACCCAATTTAAGTTGAATATATTCAGATTCGTGTTTAAGGTCTTCTACAACGAGGATTTTTTGTTTTTCTTCCATATGTCTAACCCTTCTACATCATTATTTCTTTATCGAGCCTATAAATGCCATCCCACTTTTCCAATAGTAAGTATAAGTTCAAAACTCAAAGCTCAGTAAAAATTAATACGATCAAACACCCTAAATGGGCTTAATCATCTATCTCGTCAGTTCGCATCTCCCAGGTGCTAACGAACCGACCTTAGACCCAGAAATGATAAAGCCGTACAACTGCTCCGGAACATTTAAAACAACTCAACAAGCTTTTATCATATCTACAATAAATCACAGCCATGCTTTTCCCCACAAGCTTCCATAGCCTCCGATAGCATTTATCTCCAACTGATCTAAGCGTAAATTTATTAACACCTCTACTAAAATATTATTCATACAATGAAGTTAAATGTCAATACTTAAAGCATAACTTTAATTTCCTGCGAAAATCTGTTCTCAAACGTATTGATAGGTTTTAAGTGCTGAGCATTTGAAGGGTGTGAAATACTTAAGGCCTTGATAAACCCACGGCGCCGGTGGCCTTACATACAAACTCATCCGCTTATATACTCGGGGCCCCCTGTGGTCGACAGAGGCACCATAAGACAAAGTGCCTTTTTACATACCCCAATGAGTTGAGTCATTCCTAAGAACAGCTTTCATCAAAATTCTATACTCAATCCTCTCCGCCATCCGCTACAACAAAAGTCAAAATGTTAGAGGCTTTCCTCAATGGCTGTGTTTAATGTACAACCGGGACAAGGTTTCAAAAAACAACGTAGGTCTAAATTTAGCGCAGCTCATTAATTCCTTCCAATCCGCAATGCAGTGGTATATACTGATTCTTAAAGAAAGTGGGGTTTCAAAAGAAATCTCCGGCGATATAATAACGATCAATCGGCTTCGGCTCCAATAAGCAATGATTTAATCTGCAAGATAATTTTGATGGAGATGCTATAATAACGTTGTCAAAAAGTTCTTGGGGGTCACCTGTATGAAAAAGAAGCTTTCCAGTTTGGACGAGAGGAGTATTCAAAAAGAGCTTGAAATTATTAAACACGAGCTGGAGGAATTAAAGTTTAAGCTCGGGGCAACCGAGAAAGCAGACCTATCCAAGCTCCCATCCGAAACTGCGAGAAAAGTCAGTCAAACCGCTACAGAACTTATGAAAACGGCTGCTGAGATGGTTGATCAAGCCGGGAAGGTGGTTCATTCCGTTAACAACGACGCAATTAAAAACAAAAAGAACTCTCAAGAGGATGACCCGGACTCCGTGGCATAACCCATATATAATTCGACGAGCTGAACTCCACAGTACCAAACATAATAATTTCCAACCCTAGTCTTCAAGTCCCATCTTTGATGTCCTTTTGTTGTAACGCTTTATCTTATCCCTCAAATTTGCTCGCCTATTTTACTACGTCATAAAAAACTCTTGCTTATAACCGCTCCTAACTCCGTCCCATTAACTTACCCATAACTCACGAGTCCTTAACAACCCATAGGGCCAATTATTCCCCCTCAGGCCAACTACCGAATTTGTAGAGCCGATACGGGTATGGAAGGAAACTCTGAGGGCTTAGGACACAAACGTTTTGGATAGTCAAAAAGAAGTATATAAAACCAAATCGATATCCAATACGCTATCAGAAAATCTCACGGTCTTACTTACGACCCAAACCCGAATTAACGGTCTACGATATATTTTTGATAAAAAACCCTTGACGTACATCATAATATATGATACATATACCATATACATCAATATCCAAGGAGTCATCATGATGCAAAATCACAAAAATACCACACTGAGGAATGCAATTGCAGAAATACGAAATGCAGGTATGACAGTTACAGGGTGGGCAAGGGTGCATGGGTTTAAACCGGATACGGTGTTTAAGATTTTACACGGATACTATGGCTGCAACGGTGGGAAAGTCGCAAAAAGGATTATAGTAGCCCTTATCAAAGATGGCCACTTGCAGGAAGGGGTAAAAGTTGTTTGATAATTATTTTATAGCATAAAGGCAGTTTGAAAATATTATTTCTTAACTCAGATTTACAGACCATGAAAACAAATAACGGTAAATTTTCTGTGTATAAAAAAATTTCGGACAATTTTGAAACCAATAGGCCCTTACCGTCATCTAAAGAAGTAAATACATTACCTGTAAATAGGGATATTGATTTACACTCTATCCCTACTACTTACAACCAACACTCTTCTTTAAACCCACCTTTGGGGCAGGAATTAACCCAACCTGCCCCTTCCTTTTTTTTGTCGGAAGCGAGCTATACGCCTAATGCGAGCAGACATAAAACAAATTACGTTAAATTACATCTCCCATCCGACCATATAATCTCTCTTTATTCCCAAGAATTAATACACATCAAGCTAAGCGATAAAATCGATTTGGTCTTTATCCTCCTATCCCGGGTTGACCGATCATCCCATTTTTTAAACCTCAACCCCTACATCTCCTCCTTCAACACCCCCAGTTGCGTAACTCAACCCTCTGAGGTTTATCAAACACGGTCAGCCCGGGAGCCTACCTCTCCCAACACTGTCTCTTGCCACGGAAAACACTCGGTAGGAACGATCGAAACCGGAGTAAAACCCTACGAGATTCAAACCATCTATATCCGTTCACTCCCTCACACAGGACACCGCTGTTTTCTCACCATCCCCAGCTCAAGCGCTGCTTTTTTCATGTTACTCGGAGCGCCATGCCCCATGAGTGCGGTGAAACTCATACTCAAGTTATTTGCACCCGCGGAAGGAGCCACACAGAATTCGAAACCTAAGACTAACAACGTGACGCTCAATACTCCGAACCTTTTAACGAGTTGCTCCAGAAGACAAACCCATAAGGAGGAAATAACTTTATGAACATCGCCGCAAACACTCGAGATGGTCTTATCGAGGTAAATACACCCCATGGAACTGAACTCATAAGGATGGATGAGCTCAGCCAGGCCATCGAGAAGGGCTACGATCTGAATCTGTGGATGAAGAGCTACAAGCTGGACCAGGCCGAGATCAAAAATACCATCGCAGCCATGGGGAGAAGGTGGATCCCAAACGGCGGAGGGGTGACTTTCTTTTCGGGAAGCGTCGAATGCAAGCTGCGAATAGACCACGACCCCGTGATAACACCCGAGGATATAGGGAAGCTAAGAGAGATACTGGGGAGCAGATTCGACGACCTCGTGTTCTCAAAAACATCCTACAGACCCACAAAAAAACTCCTCCTCTTAGGAGAGAGCGATGATAGCATCGCCCGGTTAATAACGTTTAAAGAACGGTCCCCGTCGCTGGGATTCAAGAAGAGGTAGGGATGGGGGAAGGTTCACTTGAGGTGGGTATTAACGAGATGGTGGAGGATCACATCTTTACCTTCTAATCAATTACTACAACTTCTCTTTGGAACACCTGGAGTATGTTTGTGAAATGGGTGATATCGTCGCATGTGAAGTAAGGGATGACAGGTTTACCGAGACCGTTGACAATAAGGGCGACGGGTCGGGACGGAAAAAAGCCGACATGAACGCGAAGGGAACAAAAAGACCCGATGGCCCCTTTGCGCAGGAAACACTAAATGACAAATACCAAAGAGCGAAGATCAAAGAGGAGTACTACAGGGAAAAGGCCCGAAGGTCAATGGATAGATACAACACCGTCAGGAGGGTGGGAGACATTGATGCGCAAATAGATTTCCGCCAGGAACACGAGAACAACAAACGAGAATTGAAAAAGTGGAAAATCATCGGAGAAGAGCTGGAAAGAAAGCTCAATGAAATATAGCTCCTACACCTCCTCAATCCTGCGTGGGTCTTAAAACCTGTAGCTGCAATTCAACTTCGAGTTTCGACCATTAAATTTTTGTACAAACATCCATTTTTACTCCCCCTTAATTCCTAATGAATAAGCCCCCCTAAGTACAGGTTTAAAGTATAGGCCCATCGGGCTCCCGCATTGATTTAAAAGCACCGATCAATCTCTGAAGTGACTTGCTTTCAACTCCTGACCAAACAGAATTTTATACTCGCATATCTCATAGTGAATTATAAATATCTGTTGACTTTCGGGTAGTTTTGCTACATTCTTTAGTAAATACTTTAAATTTGTTCAAGCCCGCTTGAACAGACATTGAATCAAGATGAAACTATACACCGGAGCCTTAAGCGCCTTAATATACATATCCTTCCTATCGGTCTTTACCACTCAAGCTCCAGCGAAGAACGTCGCTAAAGCCCGTTTGTACGACATGCACTCCGAAATTCACGAACTCAAGGACACCAAGAATTTTCTAACCTACTGCATTAACGGACTGGATAACGGAGTGCTGTTAAGGGTCAAAACCGGCCCTGGCGAGCAAGACTACATGTTCGTTAGCAAACCGATGGTAACCCAGTCCCTTGCTCTGGCCGTTAACTCCGGGAAAATGACCAAAGAGGATGCGGCAGAAATCCTGGCGCAATACACTGACGACTCATCAGATGCGCTCCCGGGGCTGAAGAAATTGTTGAGCGACCTCGAATTGGAAATGAAATTTAAACGCGATAAAATCTATGCCCTGCGGTCAAGACTAAAACCCTCAAGGTCTGCGCGCAGCTCCGAAGAAAAAGTGCCGAGGGCGGTAATAAAACCAGAGCCCGAAAAGAACCGGCTCCGCTCCCGGCAAACCCCGGCGTCGAGAACAAGAACTCCCCCCGGCACAAACACGGCGGCACGGACGAATGAATACAGCGGTGAAATTGACGCCGAGGGCGTTTCAAGAAAAGATGTAAAGACACCCGGCGCCTCATCCCCTCAAAAGAGCCTTGAAATCGCCACTCCCCCCTATCTGGGAATCCCATCGGACTTCATAACCAGATCAGGCTCCGAATCGTTTAACACCCAATCAGGGTCGCTTTCAGAATACGATATGTTAAAACCCCAAAATATACGCGGCACCAATCTAGGATATGCTAAGGTGGAAATAACCAAAGCTACGGTCGGCGGAACCCGAAGCCATCCTACTCAAGATAAAGAACCCCTTGGGGGATCTCAGACAAAGACCATTATTCCTTCCCTGGAGAGAGATGTTGTGCCGGATGCCTCTACTTTGACAAAGGGCTTCGGGTCGCCGAGACACGACTCCGATCCAAAACCCAGCCCTATCGAAATTAAATCTTTGCGAAAGGACATGCTGGGAAAAGTGTGGACGCAGACCCAGTCCGGCTCCTCCGGGACCTGGGTAAGGAAAGGAGCCTCGAACGAGTTCTATGCCGTGTGGGAACTCGGCTCCCATAGAGTAGAGGCCACACTCCAGGTCGAGACCCATGGAGAAAGAAATATCACGGTTTTCAAAAAACACGGCACAGACGGAGTAGACTGCATATACAAGGGCACGTTCTCTGAAGACGGTAGGGCGGTATCAGGAACATATACATGTCCCGGAGAAGCTTATAATGAGTATTGGGAAGCGCGCATATGGAATTAAAACAACCGCTTTACTCATTTTGTACTGTTCTGGAACCACATAAATGGAACGGCTCATTATAGATAACCCCTACTTATTAACTCGTTAGTAATAACACTAGTACATGCCGTAAGGAGAAAATCTACCCCCCTCCTCACTATTACCTGTATCAAAGAAATGTAAGCGTGTAACTATATTATTTCGCAAATAGTAAACGGATTATTCGTGACACAATCAGGATTGACATTTTTTTTTATTAGGAGGTATATTTTGCATATACATTGGGGTGGTGCTTTTTATTCAGGTATCTTTATACATTCTGTATTCCTAATTAACTGACCTACCGCATGAGTTTGATATAGAGCAATATCAATCCCCTACTCAATTTCAAAGCAGTAAAGTTGAGGAAGGATACAACTAAGAGTGCTTCCAAACGGAAAAAGGGGGAAATCCCCCCCCACCAAGTCCGATATTCGTATCATGCTTCCCAGCGGATATACCAATGAAAAATCTCACCGGCAAGAAATTCGAAAAAGAGGATTCAGTTTCCTGCAAAAACCTTACTCTCTAGACGACTTGCTTCTAAGCATCGAGGAAGTATTAGAGCAGCATAGAAAGGAAGTCAGATATGATTTGTAGAGCGGCCGTGCACCGTAATTTCCGTATGAAGATAAATTCAAGGCGGCAATACCACAAAAACCATTCGGGAAACTTTACCCATTGGTTATAATAATCATTAATTTCGATACACGAGGAGGACCCCCCATTCGAGTCCTATATATGTTGCTTGTTCTCATGACCGCTACGGCCGCGATTTCGTGCAACCGGAGCGATAACCCCGGAAACCCGGAAAGCAAAAATGCCTACAATAAAACGGAGCAAGACCTCGAACCCAACCCAGACTGCAAAGGACTGCCCGTAGCAATACGCAATGAGGCTCTGGG
This sequence comes from Candidatus Dadabacteria bacterium, assembly GCA_022564935.1. Classification (GTDB taxonomy): domain Bacteria; phylum Desulfobacterota_D; class UBA1144; order Nemesobacterales; family JADFKM01; genus JADFKM01. The sequence goes on along the minus strand of JADFKM010000013.1, from coordinate 30,105 downwards.
ATTCGTACTCGGCTCATGCCTGTTTGAGGCGCTTGAAAGGGCGGACGCTCTCGGCCTTAAGCTCGAAGGCGAGCAGAGCCCGAACACGCCTGAGAATATCTACCCTTACGTCGTGGGCGGCTACGGGGGCGATTTTAAATTCGAGCTCCCAGAGCACAGGTTCACCCTGTTCATGTTTAACGCAGAGCAGGTATTATTCGCCGAAAAAGCTACCCTAATGTACAAGAAGCGGTACAAAGAAGCCGTGGCGGCGTTCGAAGAGCTGGACAAATACCTCACACGAAAATATGGGGAGCCTGAAATCGGGTCGTTCTTGAAGAGATGGAAAACGGACCAGCTCCACATCGAGCTGAGATTCGGCATAGATCTAAAAAGCTATTCCACGATTACGCTATCGTACTTCGAGCGCACCTTGTCCACAAAGGCAATCGGGTGGCCGGAAGACACCGGCAGCCAATAAACCCACGACGTCTCCCTCACCGCTTTGCTACAACACAAGACATGGAGCATTTAACCCGGATATACCATTTACCGCGCAGGCGCCCTACCTCTGGTGACAGCGCATTCGAACCCTTACTTGAGACATTGGACAATAGTCTGTACAATTACCCCGAATATTGCTGAGTCGCCGACTACATATATTAAATCGACTTCAATACCTCCACGATGAGTATTGACGGCATAATTTATTATATAGTAACTACTGGTGTAGTTTTGAATGTGCAATGACCCACAAATTTAAGGAGGCGACAGGGTGTTCGTTTACCACAAAACTAAAACGGGAGCTTTAGGCATTAACCTGGACAATGTGATCGATTTCGAATACGACCACAAATCGACCAAGCTTACCCTTAGATACATCGACGGCAGATCCCACACCACAATGGACGAAAGGTTCATCAGCGTGTTTTTTGAAGGGATGACCAGTTTGGAGCAGCAAAAACGCGCGGTGGGGGTTAAGATCGCGTGAGGTAGGGGAACATATATATACTAAGTCTTATTTAAATTGACTGAAAACAGTTATAAGGTTGTCAAGTTTTTCAATTCTAGGCTCTTCCAATACAGACAGGATTCGAGGTGCTGTTAATGACGTGATTAAACTATATCTTTCGCTAGGTATAGCTTGGTCGTCATATTCATTTTCCAAGACCTAAAAAAAATTATCCTAATACGAAATATAATGTGGGATTCTCGGATAAAGCTCGGTCACACAGGGTAATTAACTTCTCTAGATTCTCCTGATAAATGCCTTTTTGAATCAGTTTTATCATTTCCTCTTTCATTGTGTATTCTCATCAATTGATCTATTGTAAATACGGACTGAACATCTTCTATTCCGCTTTCTTGTTTAACATGGTCAATCCCCAACATACCTGTCGTGTCATCACGCTCTTTTCTATCAACAAGGACTATAACTTTGAGCACCTCTAAACCTTCGTCTCTTGACCTTTGTATTGCTGCAAGAGTCGAACCGCCGGTTGTTACAACATCATCGACTATTAACACCTTCTCCCCTCGTACAACAGTCCCCTCGATCCATTTTTGTGTTCCATAATCCTTGGGTTGTTTTCTGACACTAAAGGCCTTAATTGCTTTACCTTCCAAATTAGCTACCGTAGCGGCGGCAATTGAAATTGGATCCGCTCCGAAGGATAACCCACCTATTGCTTCCACTTCCAGCTCTGATAAATAGTGATAAAATAATTGGCCGACTAATCTTAAACCATCCGGTGACAGTGTTGTATTTTTGCTGTCAATATAATAACGGCTTAATTCTGATTTGTTTGCTAATTTAAATTTTGGAACCGGGCTGTAAATAAAGGATGAATCATATAACTTTTCAAGCAATTTTTCTTTTAGGCGTTCAATGGGTATGTCATCACCCATGTTGTTACCCCCTTAAGTTATTAAATTTAATGAAGTTCGACCTACAACCCACTGATAAGATTATAAACCTTTCGTAGTGCTTATGTCAATTGAATTTAACTTCCCCTTGACCTCGGCCTCCAAGACGACTTTTGCCACAACACCAGCTGTTCGGAAGGGGGTAGATGATAAAGAATAAGGTCTAACGAAATTGATCTAATTCGGAAAAATATCAAGCTTATGCAGCGGATTAACTATATCTACCGTCTCAAGGCTTACGGCGATAACTTTTTTGATTAGCTTGTAGATATATTGCTCGTCTTCCACATTATTCGGGTCATCCGTTATACCGCTTCTTTTATCCGTTTTCACTCGGTATTGCTCAATTACCCAATCAAGCGCTGAGCGGTTTCCCAGACGGTATTCAAACGCCTTCTCCGGGATCGGGCCTAATGTGAGGCAGTCATTGTAGATAAGGTGGGTCTTTTCTTTATTGAGCTTCATCTTTTCCACGCGCCAGGTGAACTTGACATCTCTGTTGACTATCTCGTCCAAATCGTATTCAGGCTGGTCTTCGTAGTTAACGTGCAAGTCAGCGAGTTTTTGTCCGGCCTCCGCGAATGTCCAGAAAACCGGGGCAAAGGGGATACGTGGTAAAGCGCGCCTCAGGTTTGCGGCATAGCGCTCGCGATAGCCCGGATGGTGGAGCATTGCATAGGTGTAGTGGAAGATATCCCATTTGGAAATGGACTTGTCTTCATACTGCGAGCGGAATCCATCCAACGCCCAGTCCGTTATATTTTCTCGACAGTTGCTACCGTCTTTGTCGTAGATGTAGAATGGGAAGCATTGTGTTCCATCTAGGGATGTTAACGTTAAATTAGGAATTATCTTTGAAAAAAAGCACCAAAAGTCTGTTCTAGCGCCAATACTGGGTACACATATTATCATGTTTTCTTCTTCCGATTCGGGTGTAGGGAAAATTCTTTTCATATGAGAAAGCCTGTCTATAGCAGTCTTTGAGAAATAAAGAAACAGCTTGTTAAATGGACGATATTGTGAGATTCGGATTAAGGAGTCATCAAAGTTTAACTTTCTACTATTCCTAAGATCGCGCTTCAGATTCTCGCTCCATTTGACCTTTTCATAATTTAAGAAATCATCCAAGTTTTTGTCTTTCCCCTCATATTGATATCTGACAACTTCAGCATTATAGTCCGCACAAAAGTGTTTAACATTTTCACTTAAACAAACTCTATCGAAACCATATACGACCCGATCACGATTAGTTGAAACTCCGAGACTAAACATCTTGAAGATGGTTTCGGCATTCAAATCCTTTCCTTTTTTCGCTTCTTTTGTGCCCAGGGGAACCAGATCATCAAAGTCGGATTGCAGACCCTCGGTAAGCCATGTGTGATTTTTGTCGGGTTCTATAGTCTGCCAATCAACATGGACGTAATTTCCTGACTTTTCAAGGTATTTATATTTCTCTTCCTTCCGCCAGGACTCACCAACCCGTGAATAATAAATCGTGTCTTCATCTGGTTTATTTGCATCGTTCTTCATAACAAACAAATTGATACTTACTCCTACTTGTATTCCAAATACATTATGGGTAGTTCCTGATAACTTGGGGTTTTTCCTAACGTTTCCCCCCAGGTCTAAAACATAAATTCTTGAGAAGTCCTCACCCAAATGCCTGCGCATACCATCAAAGGCGATATTATCTAAAAAACTATTATTTGTAACATAAGCCACTATTCCTTCATTGCCAATCCTATCGGTAGCCCAACGAATGGCCTTCACATAAGGGTCTTGCAGCTTGTTTAGTAATTGGGCTTTTGAATCCGCAGCGTAAGTGTCGGTAACTCGCTTATCAATAGTCTCATATTGACGGTTTTTATTGTTGTCGTTTTCATTAATCTGTCCCATATTGTAGGGCGGATTTGCAATAATCACGAAAATCGGGGCTTGCTTCTGTCTCTCAACACGCTCCGTGTTCTTAGGGGTCATGAACCCAAATTTTCTCTGAACAACAGGCTCGGCAAGCTCAAACGTATCAACAAGACATATGCCTTCAAACGGCAGGTAGTTGCCCATTCGCTCGAAGTATTCGTGCTCGATATTCATTGAGGCGATGTAGTAAGGCAGCAGCATAACCTCGTTGCAGTGAAGCTCGTTTTTGTACTTCTCCTCCAGTCTTGTGGGAGAAATACGCCTCATTATGTTGACGATGAAGTTCCCCGTCCCCACGAACGGGTCGAGGATGTGCACGCCGGAGTCGCTTAGGGTCTTTCCAAACTCTCTTTCAAGTATGTCCTCTACGCTGTTAATCATAAAATCGACTATGGGCTGAGGCGTATAGATAATGCCGAGCGTGTCTGCCATTTTCACTGAAAATCCCTGGAAGAACTTTTCATAAACCGTGTTGAGGAATGTCTGCTTAGTTGAGAAATCCTCGATGGTTTCCGCAGCATTCTCGATAGCTACATAAAAGCGGTCAAGATTGCCGAGAAAATCCTTACGGCTGAATGCCTGGGAAGTCAGCGCATCAATCACTTTTTCTATCTCTACTGCTATAACGTTGCGTCTGGCAAAGTCAGGGTTGTTGAATACCCTTCTGAAAATCCGCTCTGTAAGTAGGTGCTGTATCAACATTTCTTCTACCGCATTCTCAGATAGGTTGGGATTTAAAGACTGCCTGCACAAGCTCATGAAGTTTGAAAAAGCCTCTACGAAACCTCGGTTAGTCTTCCGTTGCTCCTCAATTAACTTAATCAGCCCGGCCGCAAGCTCAGGTACACGCTCCTGGAACTCTAAGACCGCCTCTTTCCAATCCCAGATGCCGGGAGGAGCGTACTCAAAGAATTGCTTAAGAATTTCTATGAGATTGCTTGGGTTCGTTATATCCTTGTCAAGCACCTCTTCGCCGTTCTGAAATAGAATAGCTCTATCGGGTTGTTGAAAAAGGATATTGTCTTTGGGATAACCTTTAGCAAATTTCTTTTTTATCTCTTTGACAAGGTCGTCGTCTGTGTCTTTGGCTTCCCAAAATCCGTGCGTAAGATTGAATTCGTCAATTAGCGCCGCATCTACGCTGATATATGAATTATTGCGGTGATGAATCTTATAACCAGGTTGTACAATCCATTTGAACTGGCGTGAGCAATGCTCCAGAAGATGTTGAAAAGGCACTTTTACAGCTTCTTCATAATTGACATTGAGGGTATTGTAATCTTCAAGGCCTTTGTAATACGATTTTAAAGCTTTGTGTGTGGGTTTCAGATTGAGCGTATGCATGTGTAATTATCCTACAATATTCAAAAAATATTGGTAGTGAGAATAACGTAATAAAACAGCAAATCATTATTTATCCGTTTGTGATTACCACACATTCAACAACAAGTCTAAAGAAAAACAGCCGGGGTTTCGCCACGGGGATCATGCGCTGGAGAACGGCACAAAGTCTTTTTCTCACCAACAAAAATACTATTTGACTAGTTAGGATTCCTAGGTAATATCACTACTGGGATAGGGCGATATCGCATTCATTGTACACACAACTATTAATTGCCACAGTGGTTGCTCTATATATAATTAGTTTAATTAGACTACAGAGGGATGCCGGGGTTAGACAGTAGATAGAAAAGCAATACTAATACTCTCGATGCCTTCCATATCCCCTTGATTAGCCCACCGAAGACCGCTCATTTCTCTTAACGGAGTACGCCCCTTGAGCGGTCTTCACCCTTTTATAAAGTATTACTACCCTTTTCGCCCTAAATTTACCCCCAATGCATAACAGAAAATAACTCGGGTTTTTCACTCCAAAATTTCCCATTACATACAAGATAAATTTAATCGAATCGGAAATCGAATTGTCGATTACACGGACAAAACCCATAGTGGTTTCCATGCCTGCCCACGGCTGTATCGGGATTTAAAAAGTGTCAGATTGTCGACACACTCTGTAAGAATGCCTTACAAACTTGCACAACCTACCGAGCTTAGTTAGGATAATTGAGGAAGTCCCCAATAGATAAAAATGAGCCTCACAATCGAATTTTATTACGACCTGTCCAGCCCTTACAGCTACATGCATCCACTCGTATTGAGCGGCTATCCGGGGCTTATGGGGCCGGGCTTAAGTGGAAGCCCTTTCTCCTCGGAGGCGCACACAAGGAAACGGGAAACAAGGGACAGGTGGACGTTCCACTTAAATTAGAGTATTTAAAAGGAAACCTTTAACTACGCACTTTTTCAGGTCATAGTCCCTTTACTCAAAATATCCTAAACCCGCAAAAAGGAGAGCAGAGCCAATGTGGTACGATTTCCAATACAAAGACGGCCAGTACTGCGTGGAAGACGTTCCGGTTAAAGATATTGCCGATAAGGTCGGCACGCCCTGCTACGTCTACAGCAATTCAGCCCTCGATGGCGACTTCGAGGTCTTCCAGGACTCCCTTGAGGATGTAGACCCGATAATTTGCTACTCGGTCAAAGCCAATTCCAACCTGGCCGTCCTGAGGACGTACGCCAGAATGGGCGTGGGGTTCGACATAGTCTCGGGCGGCGAACTGTACCGCGTGCTCCAAGCCGGCGGCGACCCGGCAAAAATAGTGTTCTCCGGCGTAGGCAAAACCAAAGATGAAATGAGGACAGCCATCGAGGCGGGTATCCTTTTTTTCAACGTAGAATCTTTTGAAGAGCTCATCGCGCTCGATGAAGTAGCCAAAAAGATGGGCAAGAAGGCTCCGGTTTCTGTCAGGGTGAACCCCGATATCGACCCCAATACCCATCCCTATATCTCTACGGGTCTTAAGAAGAGCAAGTTCGGCATAGACATAAAAGCGGCTATGGAGGTGTACAGGAGCGCAGCGCAGATGGGGGGCATAGAAGTGGTGGGCGTTGATTCCCACATCGGCTCGCAGGTATTCGACCTCGACCCCTTTACCCAAACAATAAGAAAACTCGCGCAGTTTGCCGGTGAGCTGAAGAACGAGGGGATAGAGATACAATACATAGATATCGGAGGAGGGCTTGGAATAAACTACAGAGAAGAGGACAGCCCCCCGCACCCGAAAGAATACGCCGAAATAATACTGCGCGAAACAAGCGGCCTGCCCTATAAGATCGTACTCGAGCCGGGCAGAGTCCTGGTAGGCAACGCCGGGGTGCTCGTCACGAGGGTTCTCTACATTAAAGAGGCCCCTTCCAAGAAGTTCATAGTGGTCGACGCCGGGATGAACGACCTGCTGCGTCCCGCGCTCTACGGCGCCTACCACCAGATATTGCCCGCCGATGAGAACTTCGGGGACGTAGAATCCGCAGAAGTGGTTGGCCCTGTATGCGAGACGGTTGACGTTCTGAGCAGTGAAGCCGAGCTGCCGGATGTCGGCGCCGGGGATGTGCTGGTCATCCTCTCGGCCGGGGCTTACGGGTTCGTGATGTCCTCAAACTACAACTCGCGCCCCCGCTCCTGCGAAGTAATGGTCTACGGCGAGCAGTTCCATATCGTCAGGGAAAGGGAAACCCTCAATGACCTCGTTCGCGGAGAGCTGATACCGGACTTCCTGAAATGAGCGACGGGCCCCCGTTGAATTATGGCAGAGCACGACACCTCTCGACGGCGCAACAAACGGGGGGAATAAGTCTCAACTATAGAGCAAAAGCGACAAATCAGTCGGACGGCTGCCTGCAATCGTTACGGCGGTTTTGAAACTCAAACCGCCCGGAATACATCTACATTAATAACACACGACGGCGAACACCGCCGCTGAGATTTGTTGACCACACCCATGTGGCTTGATATCATATTTATCACAATCCGACTCACGGCATCCCGCAACCAAAAGGTAATTTATGGGCTTTGACATCGGTTTAATAATTAATTTTTTCAACAAAGGCGGGGTATTCATGTACCCCATTCTCATGATCTCGATCATCGCTCTTACCATTATCCTTATGAAGTGGTGGACGCTCAGGACAAAAAGCATCATCCCCAAGGTGTTCACCGGAGACCTCTACTCCCTCATCTCCCAGGGCAGACTCGAAGAAGCCACGGGCCTGTCGATGCGCGAAGACTCCTCCATAGCCCGAATCGCATTAGCCGCGCTCTCAGGCAACCACAAAGACAGGGAGGAGTTAAGGGAGAACATCGAAGAGGCCGGGAGAAGGGAGAGCCATGAGCTCTCGCGCTACCTCGAGGGGCTGGGCGCTATAAGCAACGTGAGCACACTGCTGGGGCTTTTGGGCACCATATCGGGCATGATAAAGATATTCGACGTAATTGCAACCGAGATCATCGTGAACCAGCAAAATCTCGCCGGGGGAATTTCCGAAGCCCTTTATACCACGGCGTTCGGACTGTCCGTTGCCATCCCTGTGTTCCTCGCATACAAGTTCTTCTCAGGCAAGGTCGACGACTACATATCAGAGCTTGAATTGGAGGGGAGGAAGATCATGGAAGACGTGCTGGCCACAAGAGACCTCACCCCTCTAAGCCCCGACGAGGCGCCCTCAGGGATAACTCTATGAAATTCAGGAAGCAGCATATCAGAAAAGGCGGGTTAGGCACCGCTCTCGACATTACGCCGATAGTGGATATGGTTTTCAACCTTCTCATATTCTTCGCCGTGTCCCTTAATTTTGCCGCCACTTCGGGCGGTATCAACGTGAAGCTCCCTGAGGCGAGCACCGCCGAGCCCATAAGAGCCGAGCAATTCACAATCAACCTCACAAAAGACGGCAAAACCTATCTAAACGACAGACCAGTAACACTCAATGAGCTAAAAAGGGAGCTTTCGGCCAACCAGGACAAGCAATCCCTCGTGATAATCCGGGCGGACAACAAGGTCCATCACGGAAGGGTCGTGCAGATGATGGATATAATAAAAACGTCGGGTTTTAACAAGCTGGCAATCGCTGTGGACAAGGGCCCGCCTCCTGTACGCGAAGAAGAGGAGAACTGACGTCATCATAAAGTGCCCTACAGCTCGCTCCATCTGAAGCACCCCACGACATGGTCGTTCACCATACCCGCGGCCTGCATGAACGCGTAGCAGATCGTGGTGCCTGCGAACTTGAACCCGCGCTTCTTGAGGTCTTTGCTCATAGCGTCGGAAAGAGGAGTGCTGGCGGGAAGGTCGCTCATCTTCTTAAAGCCGTTCTTAACGGGCTTTCCGTCCACAAACCCCCATATGTACCTGTCGAAAGAGCCGAACTCGTCCTGTACCTCGAGGAATCTCTTTGCGTTCTCCACGGCCGATCTTACTTTGAGGCGGTTCCTTATGATGCCGCTGTCACCGACCAGCCGCTCGATATCTCGCTCTCTATACTCGGCGACCCTCACCGGGTCAAACCCATCGAACGCACGACGGTAATTCTCGCGCTTCTTGAGCACCGTGAGCCAGCTAAGCCCCGCCTGCGCCGCGTCGAGCACGAGGAACTCGAAGAGCTTCGCGTCGTCATGCAGGGGTACGCCCCACTCGCTGTCGTGATATTCCATCATCAGCTCACTCCCCAAACACCACTCGCAGCGGGTTATCGACATAATTTAATCCTCTCATTCGCCTCTATAACCGACCAACACCGCAACGCATTATAGAGCCCGTTCAGGCTCATACCCGTACGCTCAAAAAAAGTCGTTAAATCTTACCTTAACCTTGCCCTAAAAGAGAAATGACCCAACCCCCCGGGATGGAGGAAGGGGGGTTGGGCCAATTCAAGTAGAAGAGGAGAATGTCTTTAAAACCTTTTTCTAATATTTCCAAATCCGCCGTCCCAACAACCTGCCCCGAACTTTACTTACCCTCCTTTTTTTATTTCAGGCCCGCTCTGCCTCCCACATCATCAAATATTTCACTAGTCGCATTTCGAGAACCCGCACCCCTTACACGTAACGCAGCCCTGCTCAAACGCCAGGGCCCGGCTCCCGCAGTCGGGACACCTCTCAAGACCGACGTCCTGCTTCTTGGGAGCGCCGGCAGGGGCCTCATCCGCCCCGCCGAGAAAGTGCTTCTTCAACACGTTTGAAATAGCATCGGGTATGGACATTATCAACTTACCGTCGGCATACACGGGCGATGAGCCCCCTATTCCCTCAAGCTGCTCCACAACGCTCTTCACGCTCACCCCACTTCGAAGGGCGAGTGATACAAGGCGTCCGATTGCCTCGGCGTCGGCCATGGTCGTATAGCCGGATTTCCCTATCTGAACGAACACCTCAAAGGGTTTTTCATCCTGTGTGTTTATAGTGACGTAAAGATTGCCGTAGCCGGTCTTGACCACCTCGGTGAAGCCCTGCAAGACAGCAGGTCGTTTAAGGGGCTCGATCTCCGAGTCCGCAAGAGGTTTCAGCTCCATCACCGTGGCTTCGGTCTCTTCAATTTGCTCCTCAGGCTCCATGCCCGCTTTCCTAGCCTGCGCTTTAGCCTCTTCCTCGGTAATGAGTATCCCCTCTCTGGAGCCTTCTCTGTATACCGTTATCCCCTTGCACCCCAGTTTCCATGCGAGGAAATATACATTGCCCACCTCTTCGGGAGTGATGTCCGTGGGCAGGTTAACGGTGCTCGATATGCAGGAGTCTATGTGCTTTTGAATGGCCGCCTGCATCCGCACCCTCATCTCGGGCTCTATCTGGTGGGCGGTTACGAACAAATCGGGCAGGTCTTCCTCATCCTCCATTGAGAACTTGTCCATGTACTCCTCTACGAGGGGGTGATAGACCTTGAACTCCTCTTGAGAGAGCGACTTCGAGCGCCTGTAATAAGAGATGGCGAATATCGGCTCGATGCCGCTCGAGGTTCCGGCAAGGATAGAGCCGCTTCCGACCGGCGGCACGGTGAGTATGCAGGAATTTCTGAGTCCCTGCTTCACTATCTTCTCCCTTATTTCTTTCCCGATGCCTTCGATGAAACGACTGGAGAGGTGGGTGTCCTCATCATAAGCGGTAAAACTCCCCTTCTCGGCCGCAAGCTCAGAGCTCGATTCATAAACGGCGTTCTTAATAAAGTCGAACATCTTATCGGCAAACTCAGTCGCATCGTAGGTATCATATTTCAGGTTGAGCTTTACGAGCATATCCCCGAAGCCGGTGAACCCGACGCCAATGCGGCGCGAGCGCTGCGAGGATTCGGTCTGCACCTTAAGAGGGTGCTTTTCCTTGTTGTAGTCGAGCACGTTGTCCAGGAAGCGCACAGAGTAGGTGAGGGCGCGCTCGAGGTTCTCCCAATCAATAGAAGCGTTGCTCTGGAATGTGTCCTTGACGAAAAGCGAGAGGTTGATATTCCCGAGGCAGCAGTTCCCGTAGTCCTCGAGGGCCTGCTCGCTGCATGGGTTGAACCCGCGTATCTCCATTTCGTTGTACTCGGTGGGGGAGTAATTCTTGACCGAGTCCCAGAATATGACCCCCGGCTCGGCTGACGCCCATGCTGATCTCACGATCTTTTCCCACAGCATCTTTGCACGGACGGTCTTTTTAACACTTACCTTTTCGTTCTCGAACTTTAGCTCGAAATCAGCGTCGTCTTCCACGGCTTTCATGAACTGGTCGGTGATCCTTATGGATATGTTAGCAAACTTAACTTTGCTCAGCTCTACATCGCTCTTAATATCTATAAAGTCGATCACGTCCGGGTGATCTACGTCTATGGTTATCATAAGTGCGCCCCGCCTGCCTGCCTGGCCTATGGTGCCGGTCGTGGTGGACATGAGGTCCATAAACGAAACGGCGCCGGTAGAATATATGGCCGAGTTGTTCACGGGCGCCCCCTTCGGCCTCAATATAGAGATGTCTGTCCCGACGCCCCCGCCGAACGAATACGTCCTCGCGGCTTCCTTGCACCAATCGAAAATAGCCTCGATGGAATCTTCTTTTATGGGCATGTAGTAGCAGTTAAGAAGCGTCGCCCGCCTCTTCTGTCCCGCGCCGAAAAGTATCCTGCCGCCGGGCACGAACCTAAAATCGGTAAGCAGCCACTTGAAGTTATCCTCCCACTCCTTCCTAAGCTCTTTAGTCCTCTCGGGGGATGCGATCTCCCTGGCCACTCTCTGCCACATCTGCTCGGGGGTCTTCTCTACAATGGTTCCCTCATCGTCTCTGAGGGCATATTTCTCATAGAAAACGCGCGCACGGAGGTCGTCGCCTTCAAAGGCGTCGAGGGTAGCCTGGGGGATGTCCATAACACCCTCGCTATATTTCACCATCTCATCAGATTCAACCTCTAGAGTGACGTCTGTGCTGTTCTTGTCCGCTTCAAGTCCTTTTCCGTTTCCGTTACCTGAGGTCATCAAACCCTCCATTCGAATTTCCGTTATATAGTAGCTCTTCCCTCTCTTACCACAATATATTGTGGTGCAATAAATGTCAAGACCTTTTTTTAAGAAAATACTTTAAGTTTATAATTTCAAATAAAATAGGGAATTTATGAAGCGAACTTTTTTTCACCTCTCTCCTGCCCTCGCCCTCAAGCCTCCCCCAAAAGAGAGTTCAACCCGGTAAATCCAGTACAAACTCGTTATCGAAACGCCTGAGCTACCTCGACCTGAGCTTTGTAAGCAGCCTCAAAATCTCGATGTAAAGCCATACCAGGGTGACCATAAGGGCGAATGCTCCGTACCACTCCATTGATGTGGTTATTATGGACTTGACTGTGCCCGAAGCGATAGGCGGCAAGGAAGCAATGGCTCAGATACTTAAAATCGATCCGAAGGCAAAGGGGATCGTCTCAAGCGGCTACGTCACCAACCCGGTAATGTCGGATTAAAATACGGCTTCAAGGGCGTTGTGGCCAAACCATATGACCTGAAAGAGCTGAACACCGTCCTTACGTACATACCCAACGAAGCGGAGTTTGAAGAGGAATTCGAAGAAGCCGAGCTATAAGCCGCTTACCCCTTCCCTGAGCAAGCTTACCGCCACACACGGCGCGATGCCCTTGCTCTCGATTCAATACCAATGAGGTGCGGTAAATCTACATTCCGGCGCCATACCCTCACTCGAACAATTAACTGCACGACGGCCCCGGGCAAAACGTGATCACGGGGGATTGGTTGTTGTATTATTCCACCGGGGTTGTTAGTGTTAATGGTCAATTTTGGCGCAATAAGCGCGAGCCGAATCCAAACACAACTATTACGCACGCAGGAACTGGTTCTGCCCAACCGTTAATAGAGGGGGATAATGATGAGCAAGTTTTTTAAAGAGAACTTCATACTTTTGGGCATAGTGCTGGGAGTAATCGTCGGCGGGGTCATCGGTTCGATACTCCCGGGCCTCGGCGTCAAGCTCGGATTCCTGGGCGAGCTGTTCTTAAACGCCCTGAAGATGATAGTGCTCCCGCTCATCGTCGTTTCTATTACGCTCAGCATAATACAGCTCGGGAGCGCCCGCAATTTCGGCTCCGTAGGGATGAAGACCATTTTCTACTACACTATTACCACTGCCGTAGCGGTTTTCATCGGCATCGTCGTGGTGCTTACCATAAACCCCGGTGAGGGGGGAGGGGCATTCGCAGGCGCGCTGCCCGAAAATGTAAGGGCGAAGGAGGGGTTTTCCTTCATCGACCTGTTGCTGAGCCTGTTTCCTCCCAATATCATATCAGCCGCAAACGAATTTAAGATACTCCCCCTCGTAGTGGCGTCTGTGCTTTTTGGCGCTGCATTCTCAAAGCTGGGCGGCGAGGGGCGCGTTATCGAAGAGCTGTTCTCAGCGGTCAACAAAGCCATTATGAAAATAGTGCAATGGATAATCTACTTCGCCCCAATTGGGATAATGGGCCTGATTTCGTACCGCATCGGAATTGCGGGGGGCGGCGAAGCGGTGGCTGACCTCGTGCTTCAGCTCGGCAAGTACTCCATAAGCGTTGTGGCGGGTCTGCTCATCCACGGCTTAATCGTCCTGCCCGTCATCCTTTTCGTTTTTACGAGGAGAAACCCGTTCATATACGTCTCCCAACTCAGCAAGGCCCTGCTTACCGCATTTGGAACGGCCTCATCTTCGGCAACGCTTCCCATCACCATGAAATGCACTGAGGAAGACGCGGGTGTCTCGCCCAAGATCACAAGGTTCGTCCTTCCCATGGGGGCCACTGTTAATATGGACGGCACTGCGCTCTACGAGGCGGTGGCCGTCATATTCATAGCGCAAAGCTACGGGATCGCCCTTAGTCCCACGGAGCTTATCGCCGTTTTCCTCACGGCAACGCTCGCGGCAATAGGAGCGGCTGGAATCCCCGAAGCGGGCCTTATAACCATGGTGCTTGTGCTACAGGCTGTGGGCCTCCCGATTGAGGGAATCGGCCTCATCCTGGCGATCGACTGGTTCCTCGACAGGTTCAGGACCACAGTGAATGTCTGGGGCGACGCTGTAGGCTCTGCCGTGATAGAGAAGTGGGAAGGAGGGGGGGAGGGGGAGCAGACGCTAACGCAGTTTCAAGCGCAGGTGGGGTAATTTGTGGTAAAAATTCTAATTGGTATACCGATACAGATTTAAACCCCTTTTTGCTTGGAATTTGATATTGAGATCGTACCGCTTGAGCTTTGCATGCGGGCGGCACTTCCACCAGTACTGATGGATGGCCTGGGGATGTTAGGAAAGTCAATGCAGACTCGGGTGAAAGTCTCAGGAGATTTAGGCAACGTATTAAATTAAGCGGCAAGCCCCGCGAAAACTAATCGCTTCTTTTGCACTCCACAAGCCGGTACTGGGGCGGCTGCGACGGCTCCGGGTCGCCGCAGCTCGTTATGGTCTCTACGGTTGAAGTGTCCTTATCCACAACAACTAAATACCTATGCCCGCCGCTCCTCGAAGCAAACACAGCGCGGAACCTGCTCTCCGACAACGCATCCACACCCTCTAGCCTAAATTCCTCCACCGCCGTTACCCCCGTATTTGAGCGGAGGAAATACTCGGCTGCCTGCGCCTCTTTCGGGTAGCACGCGCGGCCGCGAAGCTTGTCGAGAACAATCTCACCACTGGCGTAGGCATCGACAACCCTCCCAGCGTCGCTCTGCGAAATTCGGCCGTAATATATGCCGTGCGGGAGACACACGACGTTGGCTGCGAACCTGTGCCCACCCACATGGGTGCTCTGCCACACGCAGTCCCCGGCTATCGCTGACATTTCCCTGAACACGGTAGTGCCCCACCCGGCGCAGCAGCTATCGTACCTTCCGTGAGTGCACACCAGATACAGCGGCCCTTCCCTTCTGAACTCCGCATAGTCCACAGGGGAGGAAAGAATCCCCGGCACATCGATATCCAGAATATCCCCATATGTGTTCAGTTTAAATTCGAAGACAATTGGGCTTAACTCACGGGAACCGGCCACGAAAAAACGCAGCTTATCCGTGCTCTCCTCACCGTGTTTGATAAGCTGAACCCTGGTGTTTGGAATCGAGCCCTGAAGAACGCTCAACCTGTTTTTCACATTTTTAGGTACGGGGCTTTGGTCGAGCGCGTCCTTAACCCAGGATCCCGGGCTTTCGATAAGCAGCCACAGGTCCACTCGCGAGGCGGTGCCGAACATCTCCTCTCCGGCCCCAAGTGAAAGCTCCCTGCAAAAGTCTCTCGTAAACTGCATACCCCTCAATCGCTCCCTCATCGAGTTCTCACCACTGCCCCCCTCACTTACCACACTACCAGGGCGAAGTAGTGTTTCACAACCCGAAATTGAGCGCGTGAAATCATCTTAATTCGCGTCTTGATAATTAATGCCCCCGATGTAACTTAATAGTAAAAAAAGCGATTAAACCCGGAGGTAAGCCATGGATCATGAACTGCAGATCAGAGACACCGCCCCGGATTTTACCCTGCCGGGCACAGACGGCAAGCAGCACGGCCTCGCAGACTACGCAGAGTACAAGGCCCTGGTCGTAATTTTCACATGCAACCACTGCCCTTACGTTAAGGCGTACGACGATAGGATAATAGCCCTTCAGGACGAATTCAAAGAGCGCGGCGTCCAGTTCATCGGGATAAACTCCAACGAGGATAGAAACTACCCAGAAGACAGCTTCGATAACATGGTAAAAAAGGCAAAGGAGAAGGGGCTCAACTACCCGTACTTAAGAGACGAAACGCAGGAGACTGCCCACGCCTACGGGGCTTCTCACACCCCGCAGATCTTTGTGTTCGACGGGGGCAGGAAGCTCCGGTACAAGGGAAAGATAGATGACAACTGGCGGGATCCGTCCAGAGTGAGAGAAAGGTTCCTCAGCGATGCGCTCAGTGAGCTGCTTGAGGGGGGAGACGTTCAAAACCCCGAAACCTACGCAATCGGCTGCACCATTAAATGGCAGAGATAACACCCCCGCATTATGCCCCGCAATTACAACCCTGGTTCGAACGCATTATGAAAAAGCCCCCAACGTTAAACACAGGAACCCTGTTCAAGACATTAAGGTGAATCGATGAAGTTGGCGTGAAGCAAACGGAAGAAAACCCTAAAAATACTTCTGCATCCTTTCAAGTATGAGCCTGGAGAGCGATTCATTCCCAAGAATGCCGATCCGTATCTTAATTTGGGTCAAATGATCGCTGACCCTTTTCATGTTTATCCTTATCTTCTTTTTATCCACACCGATAGCAACGACTTTAGCGTTAACGGCGTCTTTATCCTGCTCGATAATGGCAAACTCCATATCCCTCATTGCGGCGGAGGCTGCGTTATAAGCCCTGACCAGCGTGACCTCCTTAGAAGTTTGAAGCTCTCCCTTAATATACGCAACGGTTCCGGCGCCCGCCGCTCCGGCTGCTCCTGCAAGCACTAAGGCTGCGCAGCCGCTTAGCATCGGGGCGCTTAAAATGAGTACTAAAGCTATAACCGAACGCCTTATGATCATCCTTAATCTCCTTTAAATAAATTTTGAACAGCCCTAAATCAGCTCGCCCCCTCCACACATTCAACACCTAAACTCTGAAGCGTCCCACTTGTCAAACTCGTCTACCTAATATATACACCCAGGGGATATAAATCAATTTCATAACGGGGCTGCAATTAAATATTCCAGATCGCCGATAAATACCACAGCACTTCCCATCACAAATCTCTACTAAACAACTCAGCTCTCGTTGTTTATCCAGTCCTTCAACACTCAGGGCGTTTAACTCGCAACTATTCTGCATTTCAAGGAAAATTGACTTGTATACGTTTTTAATTACAATGCTCTTGCAAACGCCATATCGAAGGCGCGTACACGATACCTTCTTCAATGAACTCTATAACTTTACTCTCTCCAGCAAAACTCAACCTCACCCTTGAGGTTCTGGGCAAACGACCGGACGGTTATCACGAAATCCGCTCGATAATGCAGCCGGTAGACCTGTTTGACGAAGTTAGGATTGAGGCCACGGAGGGAAGCGGGATCGACATTGAAACCAAGGGCCTTGATATCGCCGTCCCCGGCGAAAACCTGGCACACAGAGCCGCGGCAGAATTTCTAAACCGAAGCGGCCTGGAGCTCAAAGTCAATGTAGTAATAAACAAAAGGATCCCCATAGAAGCCGGACTCGGAGGGGGGAGCGGCAACGCGGCCTCGGTGCTCGTCGGCCTCAATAAGCTCTATAAAAGATTCAGCGAGGACGAGCTGATCGGCATTTCGGCCCGAATAGGAGCGGACGTACCGTTCTTCATCCATTCCAGGACAAGCCTCATCGAGGGCATCGGTGAAAAAATTACGCTCCTGCCCGGCTTCCCTCTGCTTCATTACGTCCTGATCAACCCCGACCTCGAAGTACCCACCAAAGACGTGTACGAGCACTGGGACGAGATCTCAAGCGGCGCGCCCGCTCCAACGATTATCGAGGACACCATAGCGCTTTTTAAGGAGGGAAAGATCCCGCTCGACAACGCCCTCGAAGCTCCCGCAATTGAGATGTTCCCGGAGATAATATCGCTCAGGGGCCTGCTCGAGGGGCTTGAGCCCGATGGGGTGTCTATGAGCGGGAGCGGCCCCACGATGTTCGGGGCGTTCACCGTCTGCCGAGACGCAAAAAAGGCCTACGAATACCTCAAGGACAGCACGACTTTAGGGGTATACTCGGCACGTGGAATCGAGGGGTGGCACAGGTACTAGCCCGTTTGCGAGGCGCATTAATTGTCGGTACTATAAAATCTTCACTTGGGGCGTCGTCTAATGGCAGGACACAGGCCTTTGGAGCCTGTTATGGTGGTTCGAATCCACCCGCCCCAGCCATTCTAAGCTAGACGCATCCCTTATAACCTGGGAATTTATGCTTACCCACAACACCAACCAATGGAGCAAGAGATAAAAGAGGTTATCGACTTTTGGTTCGGAGAGATTAGAGACGGGTTTACCGTTGAGGATAGGAGCTCGTTCTGGTTCGGGTCAAATGAGGATACAGACAGGCAGATTAAAACCAGGTTCGGCTCCCTTGTGGAGCGGGCATCCCGAAACGCACTCGACCATTGGGGTAAGAGCGCCCCTGGCAGGCTGGCGCTCGTCATCCTCCTCGACCAGTTCACACGGAACATCTACAGGGGAACCGGTGAGGCTTTCTCCGGCGATAAAAAAGCACTTGAGCTTTGCAGGGAGGGCATAGAGCTGGGACACGACAAGGCGCTGCCTCCTATCCAGAGGATGTTCCTGTACATGCCGCTTGAACACTCAGAAAACTTAGGCGACCAGGTGTTGTGTGTCGCGCTTCATGAAGAAATGCTGCAGGACGTCGCGCCGGATAAAAGAGAAGTGGTGCGGGAAAGTCTCAATTGGGCGCTTATTCACAAGGGTACTATTGAGAGATTCGGCAGGTTCCCGCACAGAAACAAGGCGCTGGGACGCCGCTCTACTGAGGAAGAAGAGCGGTACCTTCGAGGCGAGCACAAGAGCTTCGGGCAGTAGAGTTGTCAGGGACTTTTGCCACTGATTATTTAGGTTCGAATCCACACGCCCCGGCCATCCTTGAAAAGCCTATCAATTAGCGCAGCCATTATCTATAATTTGGTAATGCGGAATTAAGTGTAAGTATTTTTAAGAGGACATATGACATGGCGAAAATTTTTTACGCTTGGCAAAGTGATTTACCAGCGGAGACAAATAAGGATTTCATTCGAGAAACATTAGAAGATGTAGTCAAAGAAATTAATGAAGAGTTAAGCAAATCTTCCGATGATTTCGATGAGTTAGAGTTAGACTACGATACTAAAAATACCCCCGGTTCTCCCCCAATAACGGATATCATTTTAGGAAAAATTAAAGGCTGCAACATATTTGTTTCTGACCTATCTATTGTGGGTAAGACAGACAGTAACAAATCCACACCCAATCCTAATGTGTTAATAGAATATGGATATGCCCTTCGTTCCCGAGGAACGGTAATTTCCCTCGATGGTAGAAAAGCTGAGTTTCCCGGGGTAATTCGAGGTTATAGATAATAAAATCCCCTAAAACTTATCTTCCCCCTCCTGACATTTTAGTTCAGCAAATCAATTCATAAAGTTTGCAATCACTTTCGGCGGGTACGGTTCTCTCGCAAAACTATTTTAATTTGAGCCGGGCCATACAGGCTCGCTGCAGTTCTGTGGACTGTCCCCTTTTTGGGATGCTTACATAAACTAGTACAATATTACAAATGTCTGATGGGACATAACATTTATGGAAATACCCCTTCTTGCCGATATTGTCGTAATTTTCTCCCTTTCAATAGTCGTTATCATGGTGTTCCAACGGCTGAGGATCCCTACCATTGTCGGCTTTTTGCTCACCGGCGTGCTTGCGGGCCCCCACGGCTTCGGTCTGATAAGCGCGGTTCACGAGGTCGAGTTATTGGCCGAAATCGGGGTCGTGCTGCTTCTATTTACGATCGGTATTGAATTTTCGCTCGAAAGCATTTTGCGGATCAAAAAGTCTGTTCTGCTTGGGGGCTCGCTTCAAGTACTCCTGACCATAATCGCGGCTTTCGGCATAGCAAAACTGATAGGTCTTACTACAGCGCAAGCGGTGTTCGCGGGCTTCCTATTGAGCCTGAGCAGCACCGTCATTGTGCTTAAACTCCTTCAAGAAAAGGCAGAGGTTGACAGCCCGCACGGGAAAACGTCCTTAGCAATTCTCATATTCCAGGACATCATGATCGTGCCCATGATGCTCCTCATCCCAATTATGTCCGGCGCCGGGAGCGCCGTAGGATCATCTCCCATACTCTTCATTGCAAAAGCGGCAGTCGTGGTCATAGTGCTCATTGTAAGCGCCAGGCTCATAATCCCGGTTCTGTTCTTTCAGATAGCCAAAACCAAAAGCCGCGAGCTGTTTCTGCTCGCTATCCTCACGGTTTGCTTTGCTATAGCCTGGATTACATCCAGCGTAGGTCTTTCACTGGCGCTCGGCGCATTCCTCGCCGGGCTTATCGTGTCTGAATCGGAATATTCTCACTGGGCGCTGGGCAACATAATACCGTTTCGCGACGTGTTCACGAGCTTCTTTTTTATCTCCATAGGCATGCTTCTCAACCTGAAGTTTGCCGTATCCGCTCCGGTTCTCATCCTCTCCGTCACGGTTTGTGTCCTGCTGCTGAAAACCCTTACTTCGGGCGTAGCCGCCTTGCTCTTGGGTCTCCCGATCCGCACCACTATCCTCGTTGCCATTATATTGAGCCAGGTGGGCGAATTCTCGTTTATCCTGTCTCGCGTAGGCCTTGAGAATGGTCTTTTTGCCGGTGACCACTACCAGATATTTCTGAGCGTAACGGTGCTGACCATGATAGGGGCGCCCTTCATAATCTCCCTGGCTCCGAGAATTTCGACCTTTGTTTCCGCGCTGCCGTTTCCAGAGCGCATTAAGGGAGGAGCTGCACCCATCGAATCTGAGTCCGTCACAAAAGTGTTGAAAGACCATCTGGTAATAATCGGGTTCGGTCTCGGAGGCAGAAATCTGGCTAGAGCGGCTCGAGTCGCCAAAATTCCGTATACGATCATCGAAATGAATGTGGACACCGTGAAAAGCGAAAAGGAAAAGGGAGAGCCTATCTTCTTCGGCGATGCGGTGTATGAAACCTCTTTAGACCATGTGGGGATAAGCGGCGCAAGAGTGGTCGTTATCGTAATATCCGATCCCACGGCGTCCAGGAGAGTAATATCGGCAGTAAGGGGTAGAAATCCGAGCGCGTATATTATTGCCCGAACCAGGTTCAACGACGAGATAAAACCGCTCCGGGAACTAGGGGCCGATGAGGTGATAACCGAGGAATTTGAAGCTTCAATTGAAATCTTTACCACGGTGCTTACTAAATACCTGATACCGAGGGACGAGATTAAGAAATTTTCAACCATGATTAGGGCTGAGGGATACGAAATGCTTCGTTCTCCGAAGTTAACGAGTTCTCTCAAAGACCTCTCTCTTCACCTCTCGGATGTGGAGATTTGCTCACTTAGGGTGAGTGAGAATTCCTTTGTTTCGGGAAAAACCCCGGCCGAAATACTTTTGAGAAGCAACTACGGCGTGAATTTGCTCGCAATAAACCGGGACTCTAAAACAATTGCAAACCCCGATGCCGATACCGTGCTCCATGCGGGGGACGTGCTGATAGTGATGGGGTCGCCGGAGCAAATAAACAACCTCTCGGAACTAACCCTTGCCAAGGATAAATAAGAACTCTTCCTTTATACCGCTCCCCTTATTTAAGGCAATCAAACGTTAAGCGAGTATTCCCCCTGGTAAATATCGGAGATAGGTCTATGTGCGTCGAGCCGCACGAAGAGATGCTACAGGCCGTTGCGCCGGATAAAAAAGATGTGGTTCAAGCGAGCCTCAAGTGGGCGCTGATGCACAAGGCCATCATCGAGAGGCTTGGCAGGTTCCCGCACAGAAACAAGGCGCTGGGACGCCGCTCTACCGAGGAAGAAGAGCAGTACCTTCGAGGCGAGCACAAGAGCTTCGGGCAGTAGAGTCAACTAGATTTTGTCGCCATTTTTACAGTTTCGAACCAAACAGACCCGGCCAACTCAAACGTGATTGTGCTTAAGCAATATAACTAAGCCCTATATCTTCAGACGCTATAATGTTAAGACCTACTCTTTGAATTTTTTTAGTGTTCCGGGACGGCGGCTTTTCTAATAATTTATAGAGGTGTGATTGAGGCATTCTATACCACCAGAGGGGTTGATTGAGCGTCTTTTGTACCGCGACATACCCGCTAAGCCGCGAGCATATCAAACAAGCAGCTTTTATGACCCATCGTGCAGTCCGTGGCGCTTGTGCCAGTCAACGATAGCCTCATCGGGATATCCCGGGAAATGACTCTCCATCTCGCCCTGAGGCACCCGACACCACGGCGCAGCAAACTCAAGCATTATATGAACCCGCTCAGGGGGTTTCGGAAGGGTGGTATTGATCGCCGAAGCAAAAGGGTAAATCCACTCTTCCCACCTGGGGTCGGCAATCCAAAGGGCGCTTCCGCAACTGCCGCAGAAATGCCTCCGTGCAAGGCTCGTTTCCAACTCCTCAGGGTTGTCTTCCTTGGGTACTTTAGCCTGATACATCTTTACATTATCCATTCCCTCAACCTTCAGCGACTTCGCTTCGGCCATTATATTAATGGCGAAGCCTCCTCCTCCCGCGGTCTTGCGGCAGATTGAGCAGTAGCATTGCATATATGGATAAGGCGTATGAGATTCCACGGAAAAACTGACTTTCCCACAGTGACATGAGCCTTCTAATAGCATCTCGATCTCCTTTTATGCTGTTCGCTCATACTAATTGGCAAAGCAGGCCTGATATAGCTTAGCTATTCTTAATCCGATTCCTCAAATAACGCGCGCCCCTCTGGGCCGACTTTCCGGGCGGCAAGAAGCAGGTCCATTCCGGCCCCGCACGCATGGTCAAGCACGGTCTGACCCGGCCCTATATCCCCGATGAGGTGCGGGTTGCCCACATCTGCGAAGCGAGATGAGTTCGTCGCGGTCGTAGCGGAGGTACTCGACCGCATATTCCGGGCCGCGGTGGAAGTGGAAATCCCCGTCCGGCTCGCTAGCCACGCGGTCATACATTTTGCGCACCTCGTCGCGCAGGTATTCCTTATCAAATCCCGTTGGACATTTTAATGCCATTCGTTTCTCCTTTTCTCAAAGATTTAGTTTTTAATGATTCAAATAGTATGTTGTATAATGTGAAGGGTAAAAAGTCAACCGAGGGGAAGAGCAGCCGAATGCTTGATGTCAGTGTTTAAACAACGCTTCAATATCCACAAGTGACAACCTTTGCCGGTCTTAACGATTGAAACCGTATCATGAGACCTAGCTCCGTCGTCAAGGTTTATCACAAACCACAAATTACGGTAGAATAAAATCCCCTTTGCTGTTATCGTAAATAAAAACCACATTCTTTTGTTAAGCGCGCCGTGAGCAATTCCCCATCTGAGTTTGAGCTGATTGAAAGGACGAACGGTCATCTACGCGACCCTGAGAAGGTACAGACCTTCATGGAGGGCTTCATTGAACAGTGCAGCTCTCGGGACGACAGCCTCTACTCCAGGATTGACGAATACAGGGCTCTTGACAGCAAGAAGGGGGACGCCCTCAGCTCCGCAAGCAGCGTACAGTTTGCAAAATATGCGGCCGGGGCGCTATTCGGAGTGATTTAGATGAAGGCGCGCTCCTTCTCGAACTCAGCGATTTTGCAACGCTTTTTATTATCAACCTCATCTCCCCGACCCTTGCCGAAGCCTTTTACTCAAGTGGTAACGGTAAAGATAACACGGAGGTAGGGAGATGAAGACACCAAAAACAGGAAAAATCGACAATACGAGGAGGTCGCCCAAAAAGTGAAAGAATAGCTTACAGCTTTTTCCTCTAGGAGGAAGCTCTTGTTGACAAGGGATTATTGCTAATGAGATAATAGGAGCATAAAAGGTTTTTGCATAATATCATATTATTTAGTACCCAAGCAAAGGGATGGTGCCATGAATAAAAAGTTCTTTACGGCAAGTGTTTTCTTAGCAGCGCTATATGTTTTTATATCTTTTCAGATAGGGAGTACCGAACAAAAAGAAAAGGATCTAAGAGCGATTTTTGCCTACCTCCAATCATTAAAACCTATTAAAAACCTGGTGCCTGCCCCTAATTCGCCAACACAATTAAGAAGTAAAATAAGATAAAGGAGGACTATTATGAAACTTGGGATCGCATTACCCCAGATAGGGGATTGGGCTACACCCGAGAACATCGTTAAGGTTGCTCAACGGGCCGAAGAGTTGGGCTATAACTCCCTTTGGGTGCAGGAAAGACTTCTTTGGCCGCTCGAGCCGAAAAGCCCTTACCCAGTTACCCCGGATGGCAGCTTGCCGGAGCAATACCAATATGTATTAGACCCTATCGTTCTTCTGACTTACGCTGCAGCGAACACCCAAAACATCAGAATCGGCACAAGCGTTTTAATCATGCCCTACCACACACCAATTATGTTGGCAAAGCAGTTGACAACTCTCGATGTGATATCCGGCGGACGCTTCGATTGCGGACTGGGACTAGGTTGGTCGGAAGATGAATATGAGGCGTCAAATACGCCATATAAAAACCGTGGAGACCGAGCCGATGAATTCTTAACGTGCCTCAAAGTATTATGGACAGAGGAAGAGCCTGAGTTTCACGGCAGGTTTTACAACGTGCCTAAATCCAAGGTAAACCCTAAACCTGTTCAGAAACCTCACCCCCCTATTACCGTTGGAGGTTTCAATCCGCGAGCCTTTCAGAGGGCCGTTACTTTAGGGGATGGCTATAATGGAGTTATTTTGCCCTTCGATCAGATGATTGGAATCAAGACGGGTCTTGAGCAAGCTGCCGAGGCGGCGGGGCGGAGTCTCGGTAAGCTTGAGTTTGTTTGCCGTGGAAACCCACAACTAACGGATCAATCTCCAGGCGCAAACCGAGACCCGCTTATAGGAACAGCACAGGAAATTAAAGACGACCTGAAACGATACGAAGAAATGGGCATTACAGAGATCATATTTGAATTGAATTTTGTATCGGGCATTACAACAGATAAGCTGTTCCATACAATGGAGCAGTTGCGTCCGGACTGACAAAGCCTATAACCGAACAACGGGCTTTTAATCTCTTCTAAAGAGAACCTGCATTGAAATATTTCGCGTGACGGTACATCGTATATGCCCCCGGATATAAACAAATACGTGTCTAATACAGACAGGGACATTTACACGGTAAGCAACCTGCCCGAAGAGGTAATCGCCGTTATATTCGCTTACGTGAGCAGGAGTCCCAAGAGCTTCAGGGATAACATCTCTACCGTTATAGAAGAGGAGCAGCACGGCAGGGAGAGGGCGATAAAATTCCACGAAAAGTGGGTGCTGCATTACGGCCATGCATCCGTGGCCGAGCACGCCTCGGTCCACGTCGGAGTCGAGAGGGTCTCAAGGCTGTTCTCTTCCCTCCTTGAGCTCACAAACGAGTTCCTCTCCTTCACCGAGTATTCACAGAGGTACCAGAAGCCGCAGAGAGGGGATTTCTTCATACCCCCCGAACTGGACGGCCGGCCGGCTCTAAAGAGCGAATACACCCGTCTTAACGACTCCCTCTACGAGGCATACTCAGAGCTCAACGAGGGGCTTTTTGAATGGCTCAAGAAAGAAAGCCCAGCGCCGGAAGGAAGGGAAGAAAAAACCCATTTCAGGGCGCTTGAAAAACTGGCTTTCGAGGACGCCCGGTATGCGCTGGGCCTCAGCACATTCACGAACCTTGGAATGACGGGAAACGCTAGGGCGCTTGAGGACGCACTGTCCAAGCTGCTCTCGAGCCCTTATCCCGAAGCGAGACTGCGGGCCGAAGAGATCAAAGACGAAGTGAGTTTTTCCGTTCCGACCCTTGTTAAGTACGCTAATCCGAGTCCATACATTGTGGAAACAGCCAAAGAGCTCACGAGCATGTGCCAAGATATTACGAAACAAGAGCACGGCAAAAACAGCACTGGCGTAACGCTTCTCGACTGGACGGGCGCACACAGCGACACTCCGGAGACCGAAGCGCTCGAGGTCATAGTCAGCTCGGTAATTTTTTCATATTCGAACCTCTCTCATCGGGAAGTTTCGGAGCTTCTTGAAGGTAAAGACCCCGGGCATCTGACGGCTGTATTCAAGCAATCGATCGAGAAAATGGGAAAGTTCGACAACCCTGCCGAAGCCCTGAGGCTCGTCAATTACAGGGCCGAGTTCGTGGTGAGCGAGGCATGCTGGCACCAGCTGCTGCGTCACAGGAAAGTCAAGTGGATTACTCAAGAACCTACCGTTATACACGGCTACCTCACTCCGCCGAGCATCGTAAGCTCAGGCCTTGAGGAAGTTTTAGCCCGAGTCGTAAAGAATAGCGAGGAACTGTACGGAAAACTGATGAACGAGAGTCTACACACCGTTGCAAGCTACGTCGTTACAAACGCCCACCTGAGAAGGGTCATGGGAAGCTTCGACCTGTGGGAGCTTTACCACCTGATAAATCTACGCACATCGGAAGGCGCACAGTGGGACATCAAAAACGTGATAACCACTCTTGCAGAAGAAGTGAGCCGATACCATCCAAACCTCCTCAAGCCGGCTCTAAAGAGGGTGAGGGGAGAGTAATGGCTGCCGGCCTCCAAACTAACCCGCTTCTTTGTTGAAATGCGCCGACTAGGGCCAACGCACCGGAACCAACAACTATATTGTTAAGATATCCCCTTTTCTTCGAGAAACTTCTCGGCATCCATCGCCGCCATGCAGCCGGTGCCTGCAGCGGTTACGGCCTGCCTGTAATTTGAATCCTGTACATCGCCTGCGGCAAACACACCCTCGACGCTCGTCAGGGTAGAGCCGTCTTTTGTAACGATATATCCAACCCTATCCATCTCAAGCTGTCCCTCAAAAAGCCCTGTGTTGGGGCTGTGGCCTATGGCGAGAAACACCCCCTGGCAATCCTTTTCCCAGACCTCTCCGGTCTTTACGTTCTTCAGTCTCGCCCCGGTGACGCCGCCATCTTTATCTCCGACTATCTCCTCAACTACCACATCCCAGATGAACTCGATCTTTTCATTTTTAAAGGCTTTTTGCTGCATGATTTTAGAAGCCCTTAACTTATCTCTTCTATGAACGACGTGGACTTTGGATGCGAACTTTGTAAGAAACATCGCCTCTTCCATTGCGGTATCCCCGCCGCCCACGACTATAAGCTCCTTGTCCTTGAAGAAAAACCCGTCGCACGTGGCGCAAGCCGACACGCCGTGACCCATGAGCCTCATTTCCGATTCCAGACCGAGCAGCTTTGCGGAAGCCCCCGAAGTGATGATCAACGTTTCGGCCTCGAGCGAAATATCTCCTGACTCGATCTTAAAGGGTCTACCAGACATGTCTACCTTAGTTACCTCCCTTAGCACACAGTGAGCTCCGAACCTTTCTGCCTGCTTTCTAAATTTGTCCATCAACTCGGGACCCATTATGCCGTCTTCAAACCCAGGGTAGTTCTCAACATCGGTCGTAATGGTCAGCTGCCCGCCAGCCTGAAGCCCTTCAAACACAATGGTCTCCAGGTCAGCCCTTCCCGCATAAATTGCCGCAGTGAGCCCCGCCGGGCCGGAGCCTATTATCGCTACCTTATAGTGGTTCTTTATATCTGTCGCGCTGCTCATAATTCATCCATTATTTATCAAGGTTTCCTAATACTACATTTGTAAAATCAATTTTCAAGTCTCATCCTCGAGGGCCTAACATAATGATTGCATTTCCTTCGGAGAACAAATAAAGTCATCGTAAGAAATCTCCACCCAAACAACCCCGCTAAGGCGTTCATGGACTACATACTGGAATGGAAGGTAAGCCACCGCACCGAAGAAGACCTGAACCGTCTGTTCTCGAACTCCGCCTTCGGGGCTCCCTGCAACGAGATGTACTTCGACAAGCAAAACATCTGCCTGTTCGCCGAAGCCGCGAAGTAATGCTCACGCGCCATTGGGAATTGACCGTGCCATATAGTCCTTTCCGATAAATCCAAACGAGAGGCTATAGCTATACACCATTTAAACGAACGCCATTTTAAAGAGGATACTAATTGGACTTTATATTGGGAGTTTTAGCAAATGCTTCACCCGGACTTTTTATTTCAGTGTCCTGCAATTACTACGGCTGCCTCTGGATTATGCAAAATACATTTTTTCTATCACTTTACATCTCATTGCAATAAGCCATCCCCAATGTTATGTTTAAAAAGCCGCAATGCTCAAATCCCTGATTTCCTCCCTCGCTAAGAGACAATCCACCGATTGTGTATTCAATCCCTACCGTCAGGGCTTCATCCGCAACAATGTTCGTGTGTACTTCGATTACCTCCTCCGCACAAGACCCGAGGTGATGCTCGTGGGGGAGGCTCCCGGATGGAGGGGGGCGTGCCTCACGGGCATCCCCTTCACAAGCGGGCAGGTGCTCAATACATCACCGCATCAGATGCTTAGGGCAATCAATGCGGAAATTGAGCTTAGGGAGGAAATGGGGGAGTTCACCGCGCGGGCGGTGTGGGAGTACTTGGGCGTTGATAAGCCGGCGCCGTTAATGTGGAACGCCTTTCCGTTCCACCCCCACAAAGTCCACGAGCGCAGGAGCAACAGGAGACCGACTCAAGACGAAATAAGAGAAGGATTTGGGTTTATTGAAATCCTGTATGAACTCCTCAAGCCCTCGGCGCTCATAGCCCTAGGCCGGGTTGCCGAAGCCGCTTTAAAAGAGATCTATCCTAATAAGACCGTCCATTACGTCAGACACCCGGCCAGAGGCGGCGCCAGAAAATTTAGCGCAGAGATGAACAGGGCACTCTCCCGCACAGAGCAGGAAAGCCTGAGACATTGCTAACCTCAAAAAAACCTATACGCAAATACGCCCTCTATCGTGGGGCTCTCCATAAATAACTGCTCAAGATGATCGGGCAAAAATATTGTATAATAGTTCCAAAATAATTCGACGAGATAAGTATGCGTATGTACCCGGTCATTTTCTTCGTTTTACTGTTCTCCGGCTCCATGGGTTCTGATTCGGCTGCGGAGACATATTACAAGTGGAAAGACGAGTACTGCGTTACGCATATAACCAACGACCCGAAAAAAATCCCCCCCCCGATACAGGCAATCCTCCAAAGAGACCGAAATGGAAAAGACCTTTCAGGAAAGGGCCGTATTGACCGCAAAAAGACTTTCCAAAAACAGACACGCCAAAAACATCGGAGCGGCGGGCGCCCTAATAATCATTATCATTTTGATAGTAAAAGGGGGAAAGCACTACAAGGTTAGACGGGAGAGAAGACGGATAAAAAGTGATTTCGATCGGTATGAAGCCAGGCGTAGAAACTGCTACTGATTATCAATTATTAAACTAAACATTACATTGCACGATTCTAATCTACCGGAGAAATCTGTAGGGGTATATGTGAACACAGAGTATTAATCTGCCTAAATTTCCCTCAGGTCTTTTCTTTTTTGCAATGATATATATAATTAGAAATTGGGAATAACAAAAGGAATTGAATCATGAGACGCTGGCTCAAGTTAATGAAAGCATTATGGGCGTTTTGGCGTTCAGGGCAAAAAGAGAAGAAGGAAAGGAGAAAAAACATGGGTTGTTGTTTTAAGGCTATAGGAGATGAAACCAGGCGAGAAATATTGTCTATTCTAAGCCGGAGCGATGAAACCGCCGGCGACATAGCGAATAGATTTAAAATTTCACAGCCTACCGTCTCCAACCATCTGAAAACACTTAAAGAGGCGGGGCTTATCAGTGAGCGAAAAGATAAGCAAAACCGCATTTATTCACTTAACCGTGAAGAGCTTAGAAATGTCATTTCCACCCTAGAGCAAATTGCGCAAGGGAGCTGATTATTTCCCCGGTAATAATCGGGTGCTTTGAACAGTCAGCTTGATACAAATTACGGTATTATCAGCTTCTGTTTTTTTTGCGAGTGGGTTAACAACGCTAAGTGACGGCGCATTTCAGATGAGAAACTGTAGCTGTGTCTTTTGGCGCCGCCGCGTTTTCGCTGTGTCAAGATAGCGATACAGCGAGCGATTTATGTGCACCGCGTTCTCTCACGGGAATCCGAAGGTAACGAGCACCGCCAAGACGGCCGGCAGACCCTTTGTACTGAACATGCTCCCTGCTTCTTAAAGTGGGTGTATATAAAATCGCTCCAAGGCTAAACCTCTGATCTGCTGCGGCTCAGTGTGGTGTGTTTGCGATGCCGGCCCCTGCCTTAAAACCGGCAG
>JADFKM010000101.1 GCA_022564935.1 Candidatus Dadabacteria bacterium | reverse complement strand
TCAAATGCACACATCTACGACCGGATGCTGACGACGTTTCCGGGAATCGGAGGCGACCAGGTTCTGCGTCACGTGGTTGCCGCTTGGGACCCCAGCGCAGAGACCAACAGCCCTACGCCTGAAGTAGAATCCGTCGTGGAGCTGATTATCGACCATGCGAGGTCTCGCTCTGAGGAATCACTTGGCGTAATTACAATGGGCATCAAGCATGCAGACCGAATCGAAGAGAGTCTCCGGCAGAGGTTAGTCAACGACGAACAACTCAAAGAAGAGCTCTCTGAATTCCTTGAGGAATCGCGGGAAGAGAGCTTCTTCGTTAAGAACCTTGAGCGCGTCCAGGGAGATGAGCGAGACGCGATTATTTTATCCATAGGCTATGGCAAAAATCAGAACGGTAGGTTGGTGTACTACTTTGGTCCTCTTCTCTCCGACGGTGGAGAACGACGCCTTAATGTTGCAGTGACTCGGGCCAAGAGGAGGGTGACGCTCGTAACATCGTTCACTTCCCACGACATGGATCCCGAACGCTCTAATGCTGAAGGCGTGAAGTTGCTTCGGCAATATCTGCAATACGTAGAGTCTGACGGAACCAATCTCGGAGATCGCATACATGAGAAGCCTGCTCTCAACCCCTTTGAGGTAGAGCTGAGAGACAGGGGCAAGGGGATAAAGAAGTTCAAAATTACACTCACTGACAAATACGGCGAAGTAGTGATATTGGAGCGAACTTACCCCTCTCCGGTTATAGAAGATAGCGTTCTGGTAAAAATCAACCCGGAAACACTGGGGATAAAATCCCAGAAAGCCACACTGAGAGTAACCGCAGTCGATGACTCAAAAATCAGGCTTTTCATCGGCAACAAGACGACTGTCAAAAAAAACGTTGTCATTGACTTCATACCTCCTACGATAACTGTGATGAGCACCGGTCAATATATAATGCGCGGCGGCTCAGGAGTCGTCATCTATGAAGTCTCGGAGGACACCGCTAACAGCGGCGTACAGGTTGGTGAGAATTTCTTCCCCGGGTATGGTGGATATTTCATCAACCCGCATATTCACATGGCGTTTTATTCGCACCCCTACAACATATCAAGCGGCGTGAGGGCGGTGCTGAGCGCCGTGGACAAGGCCGGAAACACGACCCTCAATAATTTCAACTACATTCTAAAAGAAAACATCTACACCGAAAAAACTGTAAATATAAGCGATAGCTTCATTATCAACAAAGTAGCCCCACTTTATGGTAAAGGTTCCGAGAACAAGGAGCTGAAGGAAATCTTTTTAACCGTTAACAGGGAATTAAGATCACAAAACGACAATACTATCACAGACACAACAAAAGATTCGTCTCCCTCAATTTTGTGGTACGGCCCGTTTCATCAGTTATCCAACTCCAAGGTGGAAGCAGGTTTTCCCGACAGAAGGACGTATATATATAAAGGCAAAATTATTGATAAACAATATCATCTCGGCTACGACCTTGCGGTTGTGAAAAGATATCCCGTGGAGGCAGCCAACAGCGGCGTTGTAGCGTTTACAGGTGACCTCGGCATATACGGGCAATCTGTGATATTAGACCATGGTTTCGGTATTTTCACCCTCTACAGCCACATGAGCTCTACGGGAGTCAAGAAAGGGGAAAACATAAAGAAGAAACAAGTCATAGGACGAACCGGGCAGACCGGGCTTGCCGGGGGAGATCACCTCCACTTCGGCGTATACATAAGCGGGGTCCCAGTCAACCCCCTGGAGTGGTGGGACAGGTCATGGGTGTATGAAAACCTCATCTCCCAAATAGAGGATGCCGAATCCCGATTCGGCGTGCCGAGCTCAAACGTAGGGTTTCTTCCAAAGAAGCAGTAGCGGGGCGGGGGGGGCACTATGCGGCTTTGCCCTGAAGTACCTCTTCAGCCATGACCTCGGCCGCGTCTATTCCGTCCGTCGAGCTGGAAATCAGGTTAAGGGCTTGCTCACCCACCTCGATGGTTTGTTTAAATGAATATCCCATCTTGCTTTCGTTCCGAGCGAGGGGGGCAATTACGTTATCGAGGAATCTCTCAAACGTATCAATAGTTCTTCTCCTGACATTTCCATAACCCTTGATCACCGAGCCGCTTTTAGAAACAAGGCAGCCAAGTTGATAATCGAGCCTCGTATAGTACAGCACGGCCGACTTATATTTTTTTAACAGTTCATGCTCTTTTCTGTACCTGTACGACCAAGGCCTTGTAAATTTTAGCTTCGTGATGAGCCACAGCCTTATAAATCCACCGAGCGACGTCGTAACCGGTTTCTGCCCAAAAGTCATAGGGCGCTTCTTGATCAAAAACTTTGGGAAATACTTCATTTTTGTTAAACTAATAATCGGATTCACCATAAAATAGGGAAGGAGCCCGTAAATCTCATATCCATCGGGCTTTAAATAATCGATAACCCTGAACACCTGGTCATCGCTCAAACGCATTTCTTCTCGTATTTGTTTGAACCTCGAAGGTTTGATTTTCAACTCGGCTACCCTTATGCCGTCTTCATAGCACATCCAAAGTGCCAAATATTTAGAGAAATTCTCGCTGACTTTAAAACCGCCCTCATGCTCTTTATCAACTTCGAAAATCTCCCCGATGTCATTGAGATATTTTTCGGCATACCGAGGGTTCTGGTAGTCAATCAACCTGAAAATAGCTTCGGCAAAAATTTCCTTAAGATGTATGGGGTACGTTCTGAGAGCTTCGGATAAAAGCTCTTTATAGACCTCTTTGTTACCCCCATTAAGCTTCTCCGACCTTTCACTTACAAATGCGTCCCAGCCATGCCTTTTGGGTTTGAGTTCCTCTTCGGAATGCTTCAGTTTCTTAGTATAATCCCAGCCGATCCTGAAAGCCTTTATGTTATTAGCGATGGCCACATTAGCTCCTTCGATCGCCTTGAGAAACGACCCTTCACCGACCGGGATCGCCCCCGAAGCGGCAAGAGACCCCATTAGGATCGCATTTATCCCCAGCCCGTACATCCCATTTT
>JADFKM010000100.1 GCA_022564935.1 Candidatus Dadabacteria bacterium | reverse complement strand
TACACATAGGTGTAATACTATGGAAAGCAAATCCAAATCAGCCGCCGTAATACTTGCCGCGGGAAGTAGCGAGAGATTCGGCGGAAGTGTGCCGAAGCAGGTTGCAGAGCTTGGCGGCAAACCCCTTTTCATCCACTCCATCAAGACGTTCGAGATGGCTGAGGAGATCGAGGAAATCGTAGTCGTTGTGCACGTGGAAAGAATTGATCTTGTTTCCAAATTGATTAAAGGGCACGGCTTTGATAAGGTAAATCGTATTATCGCCGGAGGAAGGACGAGGCAGGAATCTTCCAAACTCGGGCTGGACAGTTTAAGCGCCGATGTCGGATATGTACTCATACACGACGCTGCGAGACCGATGGTAGGGTTAGCACTTATCGGGAAGCTTATTGAAGAGGTAAAGGCTCACGGGGCGGTCATACCCGTAACGCATTCCACGGACACAATACTCGAGTTGGACGAAAGAGGGTACATATACGACATACCGGACAGGGCGAGCATTGTGCAGTGCCAAACCCCTCAGGCCTTTGAGACCCGAATAATTAAAGAGGCTCATAAATTCGACGCCCAAAAAGGAACAGAAGATTCAAGGGACGATTCATCGCTGGTATTAGAAATTGGCTCCCCAGTTTACACCGTTCCGGCAGACCCATACAACATCAAGATAACACACCCTCTCGATATAAAAATCGCAGAGTTAATTCTAACCGTACAGGGGGATTAGTCTCGGTTCAGCCTGCCCTCAAACACCATCAAATAAAACATCAGCTTTTCCCCACCGCAGCGCCAACGTAGAAGCCGTCTTTAATCGAGTCGGCTATGCCCTGGAATATCCACCTGCCGTACCTGCCCACCTGGAATATGTTGCTTTCTTGGAGGGTACTAAGCGATGCTTCTCTCCATTTCGAGTCCCCCCACGACCAGGTATAGGCTACCTCTATCCACGTCGGATCGACTATTTCCGGCTCTACTATGAAACCCCAAGAAATAAGCTCCTTAACTACGTCACGACTATAAGATTCAATCTGCTCACTCGAGGGTTTCTCTCCCCCTTTAAATGAGCGCTCTACATAGATACTCACCCTATCGTTTTCTTTTCTCGACGAGAAGGGAAGAAATGATACATCGACGTTGCTGTAAATGCCGACCCTGTGAAATTTGGAATCGCTCTGGGGAATGTAAAGCCAGTGCTCATCCGGACATCTCGGCCCCCTTTTTGCCCCGATGTTAAGCACCAGAACCGAGGTGTAGCAATCGGGTCTTTCATCGACCTCCAGGCCGGTCATTTCAATTACTTTTGTAAGCGGCAGAGTGGAGATCAATTTCTCGTATTTTTCACCGGAGCCGTTAGAAAAATGGATCTCATTTTTATTTGTATCGATATCACTGACAAGCTTCCCGTAATTGATATTTGAGCGTTTTGCCATCCTGCCGGCAAGGGTGTTCAGACCCTCCACCGGGTATATATACGTAACGTTATAACCGACCGGGTCGGTCTCGCCGAAGGCGCCACGTATAGCTTGCGAAACTTTCACCGGGGATTTATAGGCGTCCTGTGGGGCGATCTCGATCCACATCCCGGCTGTATAGAGCTCGTGGAAAGGGGCAAAGAAAAGCTCCATCAACGTCTTTCCGAAGCTCTGCTCGAGCCAATCGGCCATCGTTTTGGGCGTCCCCTTGGGCGCGCTCAGTATCTCTTCGATCGCTCGGGAGGCTACGGCTTTCCCCAGGTAAGCGAGGTTGTTTTGAATAGGGTATGGGACAAATAGGCCTGTCTTTGGGAAATAGACGGCAGATTTCCTGGAGTACGACTTTACTTCCACCGTCCGGCGTATGAACTCGAGCACCGCCGGGTCACCTCCAAATATCCAGTGTCCTCCCCCTATCTCAAACCTGTACGCCTCCCCGTCATCCGGCGATTCATACAAACGCTTTTTGCCGTCTGGACGCATATAGTAGGACGAACAAATCCCTCCGGGGACATTTTCCCCTTCAAAAACACTAAGGCCGGATACAAGACCGGCCGCAAGCCCCGTCATTCCCCCGCCTATGATTAAAGCAGTCTCTTTCCCCATAACCAATGCTCAGGTTTATAACTCTGTTTTATCTTTTATAAATACACACAACTAAGAAGATATTGGAGAGCTCAGATATCAAACTCCAGCTACAACACTGCCGTACTCATCTACCACGCATGAAAAGTCCGGGGGCACAAACAGCGTAGAGGTGCGCTCGAGCACAAGCGACGGCCCGACGAACTTGAATCCCGGATAAAAATCATCCCTCTTAAAGCAATCCACCGATATCTCTTTGTTATCAAAAAAAAGGTTGTCCGAGACCGACTCCACGCTCCCGGACGGTTTTTCAAGCTTAGGAATTTCGAGCTTCTCTTTCTCCACAATGGCTCTTAATCTGAAAGTTACTATTTCAACATCACCTCCAAGCTTGTTATAACCATAACGCTTCTTATGCTCATTGTGAAATACCTTTTTGAACTCCTTAGTGTATGGGATTGTGATCTCATGGGATTGACGCCTGTAACGGAGGTCGAGGAACTTTTCATAAACAATCGACTCTCCCGGGAAGTCAGCCTCGGCTCGATCTTCAAGACCCATGTAAACCGAACTGACGGCGTTTTCTAAATCAACGTCCTGCCCGTTTATAAACGATGTAATGCTGTAATCCTTGAACGAATCGGCCATAAGCATGCCCATGGCGGAGAATACGCCCGGCTCTACCGGGAAGATAACGGTCGAAATACCCATCCCGAGAGCAAGCTCACACCCGTGTAGTCCACCTGCCCCGCCAAAAGACAGCAAAACAAATTCCCTGGGGTCGTGTCCACGCCCGATTGACACCACCCTGAGAGCCCTCTCCATATTCGCATTGGAAACCCGGATCACTCCTTCGGCGGTCTCAGCCACGGGCATCTTCATTCTCTCTGCGATTTCTTCGATAGCTCTGTATGAATATTTCGGTTCGATCTTCATCTTTCCTCCCAGAAACCACTCGGGACGAAGCCTGCCGAGAACCACGTTGGCATCTGTT
>JADFKM010000012.1 GCA_022564935.1 Candidatus Dadabacteria bacterium | reverse complement strand
AATCGAGATCTGCAGTGGGACAAGCGCGTGGTGTTTGAGACCGTGGACGCTTCGCAGGAGGCGCTCACCGTGCTGAAGCGGCTGATCGATGGTCTGCACGTTCGCCGGGAGAAGCTGGCGGGGCTTCTTGAGTCGGATGCGCTGTGTGCGGCCGATCTCGCCGAGCACCTGGTGGAGCGGGGGGTCGCATTCCGCCAGGCGCATGAGATCGTCGGCAAGGTTGTGGCGTTTGCGGAGCGGTCCAGTGTGCGGCTGGGTGCGCTGCACCTGGCGGATCTGAAACGATTTTCTGAATCCTTCGGGCCGGCGGCGCTGACACTGACGGATCCGCGTCGAAGCGTCGCGCGCAAGCCGTTGCTAATGCTTTGATTAATGACTATGGCATTCAGCGCAAGCGCATTGAGCACTGGGGAGTGGGGTATCTAGCACCCGTAGCTTCGAACAGGACGGAAGAGGGAAGGGCTAAAAATCGACGGGTGGTGCTGGTCGAATGATAGGGTTAAAGGGGGTGTTTTGTGATAGTTAAGAAGGATCTATTCTACGTAACACCCCAACTTTACACAATAAACTATTTCCTTATCCAATCTCTCGCCTCGAAAACCTTGCCTGTCACGCCTTGGGACTCATCTGAAGCAAGATAGAGGAACACCGGTGAGATGTCATCCGGTGTCGGCAGGGTCTGGGGGTCTTCATCGGGGTATGCCTCGGCGCGCATCTTTGTTCTTGTGGCTCCGGGATTGACCGAGTTGACCCTGAAGTTGTGAGTTTGAAGCTCGTCTGCGAGGATTTGATTGAGCGCCTCCATTCCGAACTTTGAGGCCGAATAGGCGCCCCATGTGGCTTTTCCGACGTAGCCTACGGCGGAGTTGACGTTGATAATCGAGGGTTGCTCAGATTTCAGCAACAAAGGAAGTAGTGCTTTTGTAAGATAAAATTGTCCGTTTAGGTTCACGTTTATTACGTCTGCCCATACGTCTTCAGGGTAGTCAATGATTGTCGATCTGACGCCCAGGATGCTGGCGTTGTTCACCAGAATATCCAGTTTGCCCCATTTTTGTGAAACAAAGTTTGTGAGATTCTTTACGTCTTGTTTGTTAACTATATCGCATTGAATTGAATCGACCTCTCCAAAGCGGGAGATTTCATCCTTTGCGGAATTAAGAGCGCTCTCGCTGCGGGCGCAAATTATTACAGAGGCGCCATCTTTAACATAGGCCTCTGCAACCGACCTGCCGATTCCTTTGCTTCCGCCTGTTATGAGGGCCGTTTTGCTCTTGAGTTTCACGTCGGGATTTAATATACCATAATCGCGTTTAGGTAGAATATTCTTTACAACGTCCGATAATGTATCTTGGGTCTACCCGAACAGTATCTTGTAACTACCCCAAAAGCAAGGAAATTTTCTAAAGCTCTTCGCATTGCGGTGGCACGTTTTTTGCAGTGTCTTGGCACGCTTCTTGCAAGTGCGAAGACACTGCAAATGGCACGATAATTGCGTTCTGGATGTGCGCCTTGAGCATGGGGTATATACGTGTTACCCCCCTGGGCAGGTCGAGAAAACGAAGCCTGGGCGGTCGGAGAGGACACCACTTGTGCTCTGATGCTAAACATGACCCGCCTGATTGTGATACCTGTCGATCGGGTTCGCTGTACTTTTGCCACGAGGAAAAAACACGCACGCCGATCGCCGGTGATCTTTGTCGAGTCGATACCGTTGAGATTTGGGGATGCTTTATTTGTGGGGAGTTTACCAAGAATGTTGTCGAGGTCGGTTATGGCGTGGCGGTGAGCTCAAGGGGATGATGCACAATCAACTGACGGGGGAGGGGTAAGCGTCACGGAGCGACCGGCGGAGGGACGGGTTTTCAGAGGTTGTGACGATTCCCCTTGAAGCGGATATGCTTATTTAAATCATCGTGCAACAGGCTGTCGGAAGAAGCAAGGGTTTGGAGAAGATCGATCACGCTCTGACTCAGTAGGGAGGCATCCCATACATTTGGACGGCAGCCTGCACGATGGGTGATCCGGGCTGACTGCGTGCTCTTAAAACACTGTCGCTCTGGACAAGCCCCTAAACACGCAGTCAGCACCATGTCTTTTTAAGCGTCTTGAGTGAGGGCTGTCGGAAAAATAAACGTCTTCGGGAATGAGGCAGTCAACCGGCAGCCCTCTTTTTTCGGCATTTTGTCCGGGGGCTGAGGTCCTGAGAGGTGGCGAAGGTCCATGGCCCCCCGGATGCCGGCACAACCCCCCCCCACTTTTAGATCTCAAATTTACGAACTAGCGGAGATCACCCAAATCAAACCCGCTCCGGATCCGCGAGCTTATCACCAGCTCCAAAAATATGTAGTATATGCACAAATGCGGCGACCGATTGCGACGCCAGATATTATCTGCCAGAGGTGTAAGCACGTTTGGGTTGCACGTACGCATACACCCAGGGCCTGTCCCGCGTGTCGGTCTGTTCTGTGGAATTTCAGCACGAGAATTAAAAGTACCCCGCGCATGTGCCGGCGGAGGTTTCATGTGGTGGCTTTGCTTCGGTTTAGTTGCAAACGGTGTTCTGTGGTCTGGGTGGCTCGGACCTCGGACCCGAAACAGTGTCCTCGATGTAGGACCCGCAGCGGGTTTGGTCCGCTCCATCGACATTTGTATGAGTATTTTGAGGAAGATGACGTTGAAGAGCTGGAAGGGTAGGGCGCTTAATAACGTAATTTCGGAATAAAAAAGCGTGCCTGCCCCAAACCCCAGGTCGACAACGACCTGCTTGACGTGAAGCCCTTGCGCCCCGAATCGAAAACGAATATTTTACGGACGTTTAGCCCTTGCGCCCCGAATCGAAAAACGAATATTCTTTGGTTGAAAAGCCCCTCGCCCCGAGTCAAAAAATCACGCCTCGAGGGAAGTGTCGATCGTGCGGGGATGCGAAACGGGCAGCTGAGGGGTTGGGGGAAGCGCAGACGCTGAGCGAAGCGGATTTCAGATGTCGTTTCGTACCCCGCCGATTGAAGAGATTTATGAGTACACCAGAAACATGGGACGGGAGGGTGGGGGCTGGAGCCGAGTGCGGCAAGGGGCCAGCGACGTCAAGGAGCGAAGCCCCCCGCCGAGGCGGCGGCGGGCAAGCAGCCCCCACACAATCGGAGAGAGATAACGAGATGTGGGGGCGTCAGCGCGCAGGCGGAGGAGGCAGAGCCGATAAAAAGGCCGGCGACAAGCGAGCGGTGGGGAGCGAGCGCTCAGGGCGCCGGCAGCCGGAGCCGGAGTACATTTTGGGCACCGCCGGCAAACCACTGGGGAACGATTATGGCTCGAAGTATGCCTCTCACGAGGCGTCATTTAGGAAAGTGCCGGACGGTGGCGCCTTTGTTTTGTTTTAGGAGCTGCGGTGTGGGTTGTTGATAGAACTGGGGAAAAGCTGTGGATATGCTGTTAATGGGGTGTTTTTGAACACCCTTTCCCCCCTTGAAACCCCCCTGACCCGTACAGCGCTTTATATACTACGGCTATATTAAGAGGGCTTTTAAAACCCTTTATTATGAATGTAGCGTTTTGCAGCTCTCGCAAATGTAACATTTCCGAGCCGATATTCGGTCGATTGCCAAGGTAGATCGGACGAAGTGTTGTTGCTCACCGCACGAGCATTTCACAACAAGATGTTCCTCGCGAAACGGGCGGGAGAGCATAGACGCGTGCCAGAACGGAGTATTAAGGCTCTCGTAAAACCAGAAGAGTAAACATGCGTCACACTTGAACTTTTGAACTGAAATGTCTTTTTTCTTGAAGCTCCAGACGATTGTAAGTGTTTCGGAGCAGTGAGGGCAGGAATAATTTGACAGCTCCTGCAGGGGGTGTATATTGGGATTACTTTCTCCATTCATGAAGCGAAGCCTCTGTTGTTCTGGCAACGTCCGATAATGTATCTTATGTAAACTAGTAACGCTTTTAATTTTAGTTTACATAAGATACGTTAGAGTTAATAATCATTTTTAATTTTAGTTTACATAAGTTCTATTAGAGTTAATAATCATTAAATACAGTCCCTTTTATTATCTTCATTACCACAAATCGTCTAGTAACGGCTTCGTGTATTTCACCAGAAACACTATGTGATAGTGAATCTGCCATACACAGTGAAATCCTCTTTGAACTCCTGTTGCTTTCCCCACTTATACATACTGCTAATTTTTCTCCTATAAAGTAACCCTGTAGCAAGCTTCAGGGAATTCCACAGTTAACATTTGTCCGATCTCTCAACCTATCCATTTGATATAATTACTTGAATATCGAAAGATATGTATTATATTAAAACAAATTATTTTATCTCATACGTGATATGGAGTGAAAGAGCATTGCCTATTTATGAGTATGAATGTCAAAATTGTGGCAACTTTGTAGAAGCTCTTCAGGGTTTCAATGAAGAACCTCTAAAAACTTGCGATATGTGCAATGAAGATACCTTAAAGCTTCTAATATCGCTTTCATCATTTCATCTTAAGGGTAACGGCTGGTATAAATCGGATTATGCAAAGAAACCCAGCACACCAATGGATAAAAACAAGAAGAAAAAAGATGAAAAACCAGATCCTCAAAAGACCCATAGTGATATAGTAAAGGATACCAATGCAGCTATGAATAAATCCTCTAATTAAATTAAACAGTAACAACTGATATATTCGTATCCATTGTAATTGTCCTTTAAAGTAAAAATCTGGTGTTCGATTAATGCACCTCGGACTCGAAAACAAGGTTGCTGTAGTTGCCGCCTCCAGTAAGGGACTCGGCAAAGCCGTAGCTCTGGGACTGGCCGAAGAAGGCGCAAGGCTCACCATTTTCTCTCGCAGCCATGAGGACATAACGGCCGCAGCAAAGGAGATAAATGAAAAATTTGATACAGACGTTCTACCCATAGCAGCCGACGTAACCCAAGAAGATGATATTAATGAAGTGATTAACCTTACGGTTGAGCGATACTCTGCCGTACACGTTTTGGTAAACAACTCCGGCGGCCCGCCCTTCGGTGTTTTTGAAGATTTTTCCCAGGATCAATGGAACGATGCCATCAAATTAAACCTGTTAAGCACCATAAACCTAACCAGACTCGTCCTCCCTTATATGAAAGAGCAGAAATGGGGCAGAATCGTGAATATAACTTCTATTGCCGTTAAGCAGCCCATTGACGGCCTGATACTTTCCAACACTTCGAGGGCCGGAGTAATAGGATTTGCAAAAACCCTTTCTAATGAATACGCTCCTTACAATATTCTAGTAAATAACGTGTGTCCGGGCCGGATTATGACTAACAGGATAATCCATCTGGCAGAGGAAAGGGCAAAGCGAGCTAAAACCGAAGTGCAAGACGTTATTAAATCTTGGGAGAGCGACATACCCGTTGGGAGGCTTGGCAGCCCTAAGGAGCTTGCAGACCTGGTGGTGTTCCTCTCATCGGAAAGAGCAAGCTATATCACGGGAACTACGATTCAGGTAGACGGGGGGGCGCTAAGGGGTCTTTTTTAATACATCTTCACATTTGCTCAAATGAAATCTATCGACAGATATGAAAAAAATATCGGCTTATCAGTTCTTTACATCGCTCTGATGTGTCTCGGTGTCTATCTGACGAATTGGCTGGATATCCTGTATGATAAACCCGGAGAGTACAAGCCCGGAGAGCATTTATACATTGAGCTTGAGGGTGTGAAGACCTACCCTATTACTGTTGATCCCACTACTGCCCATAACTTGGCGGGCAATGTACAAAATTCCCTAGCTTCTATTGATGTGAAGGCCGGAGATAAAATTACTGTTTTGATGGATGGCGTTCATCGAGTGAGCTCAATGAGCGCTCCTAAGAAGATGGCCCTGGGCATACCGATCGATATTAACAGCGCTTCGATCACGGAGCTTGACGCCCTGCCCGGAATCGGGCCTGTGCTTGCCGAAAGAATAGTTCGGTACAGGGAATCCGCAGTTGTGTTCGGCTCGGTTGAAGAGCTTATGAACGTCCGCGGGGTGGGCATCAAAAAATACGGAGCGCTGAAGGGTTATGTGATAGTCGAGTGATTCGAGAAGCCGTATTTAATGTATTAACGACGAATTAAGAAGTCTATTTCGCTTCCAGAGGGCGAGTAGTAATGGCTTTCAAGATATTTGATATCCTCTTCATTGAACATCGAGCCTGTTTTATACGGGATGAATCCAAACGGAGTGTTGATAAACTGAATCCCGTCGGGCACTTTGAAATCGCCTTTCTGGTACTGTTTTAGAGCTTCTTTCATAAAGTCTATCCAAACCGGCAGCGCAGCCTTGCTGCCCGGCTCTTTCTTTCCGATGGAGGTGTGATTGTCCCTTCCAATCCAGACGCCCGATATTATGCTAGGGCTATAACCAATGAACCATGCGTCGGTGAAATCGTTTGTAGTTCCGGTTTTTCCCACTATAGGGGCCAAAGAGTTAAGTATGCGTGCCCTACGGGCCGTTCCCTCATTCACAACCGCCTTGAGCATGTCCGTCATTATGTAGGCGGTTTCGCTATTTATTGCCGGTGTTCCAGGGTCCTTGCCCATTTCATGTTTTGGGTTTGATTTCAGGAGAGCTATATACTCATCGGGGGTTAAATACACGGGCATTTTCTTGGACATGTACTTAGCGGTTAGATTTAATGTTGCAAAGCTCAGGTCCGTTTCAATTAGAATCTCGTCTTTGGATTTTAGCTTGATCCCCTTCTCTGTGGCAATCTGGTTGAGTATAACCTGGCGTTTTCTCTCTCTTTCGGCCTTTTCGGCTTCTTTCTGAGAGATCAGCTCGCCCATATCGTTGTCTTCAATCAGCTTGTTGTCCCTGTCGTATATGCGGATGGTCATTTTAGGTTCGACCACATTCCCTCCGGTAGCAAACACGTTGTATGCAGTAACCATTTCGATCAGTGTCACCTCGGAGCCTCCGAGGGCCAGAGAGGGAAATGGATTCAGCAGCGAAGTGAAATTAAATTTTTTGGCATATGTTACGGCGTATTCGGGGTCAATATCCATAATTACTCTTATGCTGGCCAGGTTTCTGGATTTTGCTAGAGCTTTTCTCAACGTTATTGCCCCTAACAAATTATCGTCGTAATTTCTAGGGATCCACTCGTCGATTACCACAGGAATGTCATACACTATAGTGGTCTCTGTATATCCTTTATCTAATGCTGCGGCATAATAAATGGGCTTGAATGAGGAGCCCGGTTGTCTTTTTGCCTGCACGGCGCGGTTGAATTGTGATTTTTTGTAGTCCAGCCCGCCGACCATCGCTATGATATGACCGCTCAGGTCCATAGCTATCACGGCGCCCTGGGTTTGAGGGAGGAAACCCGGCTCGGCTATGAAGAAATCTTCGCTCTTGGAGCGAATATTTACGCTGATTACGTCTCCGCGCTTCGGGATGAACGATTGCAGGCTCCATCCTTTATAACCGTCAGCGGGTGCGAATTTTTTAGACAAGTGGTTATTAAGACCGGGTACCGGAGAGCCGAGCGGGGAGCTGAGGGCAATTTTTAGTTTTGCGGTTTGGTCCCCTACCCCAACGGTGACGGTGTAGAGATATTGTTTAGTTTTGCGGTTATTTTTCTGTTTTTTGTTACCGGAGTTATCTGTTGCAGGCTCCACTTTTAGAACAACCCCGTCGTAAGAGCGACCTACTTCGAGGGAGCCCGTTTTTTGCCTGTTTAAAAATGCTTTGATGGACTTAGCTGAGCTAAGCCAATCCTTAACAATTTCCCTTCCATGACGGGCTTCGAGCTCCAGAATCCTTCTCCTAAGCGCCCACTGTGCGGCAAGGCTCAAATCGATATCCAGAGTTGTAAATACTTTAAATCCGCCGTTCAAAAAAGCCCTTGTTCCAAACTTGTTCTCCAGGTACTGCCGGATTGCTTCGGTGAAGTAAGGGGCGACTTCTGCATTGATATTTTTTTTAGGGGCTAACTTTATCTTGTAGTTTTTGGCTTTATCCCTCTCCGCTTTTGTGATAAAGCCATCTCGCAGCATTTCTCTGAGTATTATCTCCTGTCTGGACTTAGCCCTTTTAAAGTTCAATCTGGGTGAGTAGTGTCTAGGGGCTTTAGGTATGGCGGCAAGCATGGCCGCCTCTGCAATATTGAGGTCTGTGGAGGACTTGCCAAAATAGTTTTTGCTTGCAGCCTCGATGCCGTAGCAATTTTCACCAAAGAAAATGTGGTTCAGGTATATGAATAAAATCTCTGTTTTAGAAAGGTTTTTCTCCATTCTATATGAAAGAATCGCTTC
Source organism: Candidatus Dadabacteria bacterium (assembly GCA_022564935.1). Lineage (GTDB taxonomy): Bacteria > Desulfobacterota_D > UBA1144 > Nemesobacterales > JADFKM01 > JADFKM01. The sequence goes on along the minus strand of JADFKM010000012.1, from coordinate 29,228 downwards.
TTTTATCTTCCTGGAGTATTTTCTCTCGGGGGAAAAAATAAGGTTTTTAACCACCTGTTGCGTAATTGTGCTTGCGCCTCCAACAATTTCTCCTTCCTTAAGGTTTTGCAAAAAGACAGCCACAATCCGTTTTGGGTCAAACCCCTTGTGTGTGAAGAACCTTTTGTCCTCAATCGCTATGAAAGCGTTTCGTACATGGTCGGGAATATGCTCATATTCGATGAGTTTCCTCCTCTCCGAGTAGAACTCGGCGATTAGGGTTCCATCGGATGAGTACACCTCGGTGACTAAAGCGGGCTGATACTCTCTGATTACTCTGAAGTCCGGGAGGTCTTTTGAAAAGTACTGGTAGGACACATAAAGGGCTAAAGCGCCCAGCAGGATAGATATAGCCGCAAAGTTTATCAGTACTTTAATTAATAAGAATCTTCTTTTTTTCTTAACCTTCTTTCCCATTAAAAATGTCTCAGAACTCAAATTTACATTGTTATTGTTCTAATCTCAAGGCGTTTATCAACCCCTCGAATATATACCTAATAATAATACTACATTTTGTTTGTTATAGTTATGCTATGGGTAGTGAAAATAAAGATATTGATACAATTGAGGGCTACATTAGGACGGTTGGCAACCAGGAATTAAAGGCTGTGCTTCTAAAACTGAAAAATGAGATTAGAAAGTCCGGTCTTTTGTGGGAAGATTTGCGGCCCGTCCTGAGGACCCTTTTGGCAAAAGACAAAGATAGCTTTATGGATGTGCTCGTGCTTTTATTGAATGAAAATAAATGACAAACACTTCCTAGTTGTTCCGTGTAACAATTGGCATTAATATTATTCTCAATAGTGGAAGTGTATTTCAACGAAGCGTTTCTGTTTGCCTCCACCAACACGTTATGAAAATACATGAGATGAGCGGCTTGGTTTCGGATAACATTCTGGAACAGATTGGTTGTACCCCCGTCATACATCTCAGAAGGGTTATACCCTCGGGTGTGGCCACGGTGTGGGCAAAGCTTGAGTACCTTAACCCCGGCGGAAGCGTCAAGGATAGAATATGCCTGAGCATGATATTGAGTGCCGAAGAAAAAGGACTGATTAAGCCTGGGAGGAATATAATTGTCGAGCCGACCAGCGGGAACACAGGACTGGGTCTTGCTCTTGTGTGCGCGGTAAAGGGATACAGGTTGATACTTACAATGCCGGACGATATGAGCATTGAAAGAAGGATGCTTCTTACGGCTTACGGAGCTGAGGTTGTGCTCACGCCCGCGGAGCAAAAAATGGGTGGAGCGGTACGCAAAGCCGAAGAATTGGTTCAAGCTAACCCCGGGGCATTTATGCCTCAACAGTTCAGCAACCCTGCAAACCCGGCAATACACAGGGCTACGACGGGGCCTGAAATACTCTCACAGGTTCCCGGAGAGATACACGGATTGGTCGTCGGCGTGGGCACCGGAGGCACAATAATGGGGGTGGGAGAGGTTTTGAAAAGCCGATTTCCACATATCTACATCACGGCCGTCGAGCCTGCTGAATCGGCTGTTCTTTCGGGTGAAGGGGCCCATGTACATGATATACAGGGCATAGGAGCCGGTTTCGTTCCGGAGATATTGGATACATCAATATATGATGAAGTGCATAAAGTTTCGGGAGAAGAGGCAAAGTCGTTCACGAGGCTTCTTGCGAGAAAGGAGGGCCTGTTTGTAGGTATATCTTCCGGGGCGGCGTGCTTGGCGGCATTAAGGCTGGCCGAAAGGCTTGACTCAGACAAGCAGGTGGTTACGATTTTCTGTGATACCGGAGAGAGGTATTTGAGCACGGGATTGTTTAGCAATGTTGAGTAAACTCCCTTTAATCGTTAATAAACTTCGATGCTGAGAAGTGAGGATATATTATTGCATTGGAATTTCCGGTATGCTAATCTTCTTATGAGTAGTTTTTTTTACAGAGGATATATTGAGCAATCAACTGTTTAAAAATCTGTTGCTTTGGCTGGTTATATTTGTCACAGTTTTAGCCCTTTACCAATTTGTCAAGACTCCGAGAAAAAGCCTTGATGTCATACCTTACAGCAAATTCCTCAGTATTGTAGAGCAGGAAAGTGTCAAAGAGATTGAGTTTAAAGGCGAGCAGATAAAAGGCATGTACGCAAGCACAACTCTGCAAGGCCCTGAGGGGTTTGTCACAGTCGGTCCCGCCGAAGAGGACCTACTCAAAAAGCTTTCGGAAAAGAACATAGTATTCAGTTTTTCAAAGAAAAGTGAAAATTCCATCATCCAAATACTTTTCAACTGGGCTCCTTTAATCTTACTGGTCGTCATTATGGTGATTTTTATGCGGCAGCTACAGGCCGGGGGCACAAAGGCCATGTCTTTCGGCAAAAGCCGGGCCCGTATGCTGAACGATTCTCAAAACAAGGTCAGCTTTAGTGATGTGGCCGGAATAGAGGAAGCGAAAGAGGAAGTGCAGGAGTTCGTTGAATTCCTGAAAAATCCCAAGAAGTTCACCCGCTTAGGGGGAAGAATTCCCAAGGGTATACTGCTTGTAGGCCCCCCCGGCACCGGCAAAACACTTCTTGCAAAGGCGATTGCCGGAGAAGCTGGGGTCCCGTTTTATATTATCAGTGGAAGCGATTTTGTGGAGATGTTCGTGGGCGTAGGCGCCTCAAGGGTGAGGGATCTTTTTGTTCAGGCTAAAAAGCAGGCCCCTTGTATCATTTTTGTGGATGAGCTAGACGCCGTGGGCCGTCACAGGGGCGCCGGGCTTGGGGGCGGCCACGACGAAAGGGAGCAAACCTTGAATCAGCTATTGGTTGAAATGGACGGTTTTGAACCGAATGAGGGGATCATAGTAATGTCTGCCACCAACAGGCCGGATGTGCTCGACCCCGCTCTCCTCAGGCCCGGCAGGTTTGACAGACAGGTGCTGGTTCCAAGGCCCGATGTTAGGGGTCGGGAGGAAATCCTTAAAGTCCACACTAAGAAAACGCCTATGGATGAAGGGGTCGACCTGGCTGTAATAGCACGCTCTACACCGGGTTTTTCCGGGGCCGACCTTGAGAATATTGTCAATGAAGCTGCCCTGTATGCCGCTAGGCAAGGTCTCGATCAGGTCTCGATGAACGACTTTGAATACGCCAAGGATAAGGTGGTAATGGGTGTCGAGAGAAAGAGCCTGATAATCAGCGAAAGTGAGAGGAAAACCACTGCTTATCATGAAGCGGGTCACGCCCTGTGCGCCAAGCTTACCCCGGAGAGCGACCCGATACACAAAATCACGATAATTCCCCGCGGCGTTGCTCTCGGGCTGACGCAGCAGCTGCCGATAGAGGACAAATACACGCTCTCGAGATCTTATCTCAACAATACCATCATGGTTCTGCTTGGCGGACGCGCAGCCGAAGAGATAATATTTAAAGAGCGCACGAGTGGAGCGGGGAGCGATCTTGAAAGGGTAACGGAGATCGCCAGAAAAATGGTTTGTGAATGGGGGATGAGCGAAGACATCGGCCCGGTGGCATACGGAAGGAAAGAAGACCCGGTGTTTTTAGGCAGAGACTTTGTACAGCAAAAGGAATACAGCGAAGATACGGCCATAAAGATAGATAGAGAGGTCCAGCACATTGTGAGCATAAATTACAATAAGGCTAAATCACTTCTTGAGGAAAACACCGACCTTTTGCATAAGCTCGCCAAGCTGCTGCTCGAAAAGGAAGTGGTTGACGCTAAGGAGCTCGATGCGCTGGTAGGAGAGAGCAGACCCGAACTCCCCGAATCGCAAAGTTTTGTCAGCCAAGGATTTGTAAGCTGATTTGGCTTAACTGTAGTTATGTTGATGTCTTTTACGATTATCGCGTCTTAAAATGTTCTCGGGCTTTTCCACAAGTCTTAGAAATCTGAGTTTGCAATCTTACTCACAATTTATAGGGTGCAAGAGTACTGAAGCGCTAGTCTTATATTCTAACAAAATACCCGCAAGTAGTTAATCGCTGATGGTGGTTGATATGGTGTTGATTGTGTTCGGGTATGAGAGCCTAATGTAGGATTTTCCGGATGAAAAACGCCAACGCCCAGAGAGATTCATATCGATTTGAGTTCAGGGACCGGGCCCTTAACTTGGGCCGGGATACGGTAATCATGGGCGTGCTTAACGTTACCCCGGATTCATTCTATGACGGCGGCAGGTACACCAACATCGACGATGCACTGAGAGGGGTGGAAGCTATGGTGAGCGATGGGGCCGGAATCATCGACATAGGCGGGGAGTCTACAAGGCCGGGCTCGACCGGGGTGTCTGAGGCCGAAGAGCTCGGGAGGGTGCTGCCCGTAGTTACTGAAGTTTGCAAGCGCTTTGAAGTCCCGGTTTCCGTGGATACTACAAAGGCTGCCGTTGCCGAAGCAGCTCTCGGCCAAGGCGCATCGATAATCAATGATATCAGTGGTCTAAGATTCGAACCGGAGCTGGCCTGTGTAGTTGCGAAATACAAGGCCGGGATTGTGCTTATGCACAGTTCATCGAAGCCCGCTGATATGCAGAAAAAGACCGATTACCGCTCAGTTGTGGATGATGTGGCTCATTCGCTTAGGGACTGCGTCGAGCGTGCCCTGCAAAGCGGTATTAACCCAAAAGGCATAGTTATAGACCCTGGAATCGGGTTCGGAAAAACTGTTGAGCAGAATTTAGTCCTTATAAAAAACCTGGACCGATTTATCTCGCTCGGTATGCCGATTCTTCTAGGAACATCGAGGAAATCGTTTATCGGGAAAGTGCTCGATCTGGGGGTCGAAGAAAGGCTGGAGGGCACCGCCGCCACAGTTGCTCTTGCTATCCGCAACGGTGCTTCAATTATAAGGGCTCATGATGTACTATTTATGACTAGGGTGGCGAAAATGATTGATTCAATACTCGCCGCTTGTTAAAGAAAGTGGTATAATTATTAAAGTAGTATATTAACATTGAGCCGTTAGATGTTAGAAGCATTTGATAATTTTAGATATATATGGGACACATTGGATATTATCCTAGTTGCTCTCGGTATATATTACCTGCTGAGAATCATTGAAAAAACCCGGGCAGTTCACATGCTGGTGGGTTTGGCTTTTATTTTTGTTATTTTTGTTATTTCAAGTTATGGCGAGTTGTATACGTTAAATTGGATTCTTAATATTTTCTTAGGCTCAATAATTATCGTTGCCGTAATACTCTTTCAGAACGATATACGACGGGCCCTTGCCATGGTGGGTAGAAATCCCTTCTTCCTCTCAGCAGTAGGCAGAAAATCGGAAGAGTCCGTGATTGAAGAGATCGTAAAAGCCACCAGTTTTATGGCTAACAAAAAGATAGGCGCCCTCATTGCAATTGAAAAGGACCTGAGTCTTGTCCCTTTTATTGAAATCGGCATGCGGATAGATGCGTGGGTATCAAGGGAGCTGATAATAAGCGTTTTCAACCCCTCTTCACCTATGCATGACGGGGGCATGATAATCGGAAGGAACAAGGTCCTTTCAACCGGCTCTTTTTTCCCTCTGGCTACCGACCTCGATTTGGAGAGAGAGCTTGGAACAAGGCATCGCGCCGCGCTCGGTCTCTCCAACGAAACGGACGCAATAGTTGTTGTGGTTTCCGAGGAGACCGGGACCATATCACTGGCCTATCAAGGGAATCTGTTAAGGGGCTTTGATGCTACTACTCTGGAGAGCCGCCTTATGGAGCTGCTAAAGCTAAAAAGAGGTCAAAGCCACGATTATAACCTTCTAACCCGTCTCTTTGATATCAAGAAGCAAAGGGAAGAAAAGCCTCTTACTTAAACATACGGTCAGTCAAAGTTCTATATCTTCGGGGATATCACTTAGGTGCTTCAAAACCTCTTTTTTAAAAACTTCGGTAAAATAATCATCTCGATTGTTCTTGCCATTATGCTGTGGTTTATAGCTAATATTAACGAGAACATAGAAAAACCGCTCGATGTTGAAGTTAATTACTCCGATCTCTCCCCAGAGCTCGTGATTATGGGCAAGCCCCCTGAGACTATACGGCTCAAGGCTCAGGGGCCTAGGAGCCGCATCCTGACGCTTTCTCCGGGAGATTTTGTATTTTCACTCGACCTGTCTGCGGTAGGCCCCGGTGTGTCTAGGTTTGAGGTTCATGCAAACCAAATTAAATACCCGAGGGGGATACAGGTCGTGAGTATAACTCCCGCGGAGATCAAGCTCGACGTCGATCGGCTGGTTGAAAAGGAAGTTGAGCTTAAGCCCTTGATCGGCCTTCCCGCAAGCGGCTACGAGATTGTGGGAGACCCGGTGGTCAAGCCAAATAGGGTTAAGGTTAAAGGGCCGAACAAGATACTGTACAGTCTCAAGAACGTTACTACCGACTTGGTCTCTACCGTTGGCGCAAAATCAAAGTTCACAATCGAAGTTCCCTTGAAGTCGCCGCCTTACGTGGAGATTGTGGATGTAGAGACGGCCCACGTTACGGTTGATATTCAGGAGAGGATATCGGTAAAAGAGTTTAAGAACATGGATATAGAGTTCATCAACTTCGATGAGCTTGAGATTGAGCTGAAAACCGGAGTTAAATCCAATTTGGTCTTTGAAGGGCCTTATAGCGCAATTAAAGAGCTTAACAGCGACAACATAAGGGTTTATGTTGATGGGAAGGATGTAGTTAATAAAAACAAGGGGAAAATTCATACCTTTGAGTTAATTGTCAGTTATCCATTTGAAGACAGTATCACCCTGAAGAAGAAAGCACCCGCAAATATCAGGATCAGGTTTAATTAAGAATTGCTATGGGAACCCACACAACCCCCAAACGTCTCTTCGGCACGGACGGTATCAGAGGAATAGCTAATAAATATCCCATGACACCCGAGATGAGTCTTAGGCTCGGCAAGGCGCTGGCTTATATTCTCAAGCGCTCCTGCAGCGGCAAGAGGCCCAAAATAGTTGTCGGAAAGGACACCAGGCTCTCCGGATATATGTTCGAGCAGGCAATAACGGCTGGAATAGCCTCTGAGGGTGCGGACGTTTTACTTGTCGGTCCCCTTCCCACTCCGGCTATCGCCTTCATAACCACCAATATGAGGGCCGATGCGGGAGTGGTTATCTCCGCTTCTCACAACCCATACGAGGACAACGGAATAAAGTTCTTCGACAGCCGTGGATTCAAACTGCCCGATTCCCGGGAGCTTGAGATAGAGGAGCTTGTGCTGTCCGGTGATATTGACGATATGCATACCCCAGTCTCGGATATCGGAAAGGCCGGCAGAATCGACGACGCGCAGGGCAGATATGTAGTTTTTGCTAAAAACACCTTCCCGGCAGAATTGAGCCTGGAGGGTTTAACAATAGTCCTGGACTGCGCAAACGGCGCCGCCTACAAGGTCTCTCCCACTGTGTTCAGGGAGCTTGGAGCGGAGGTAATCGGGATCGGCGTCGACCCCGACGGCTGTAACATAAATAAAAACTGCGGCTCCCTCGAACTCGGCTTGCTGAAGGAGAACGTGCGCAGCCGCGGCGCACATATCGGCATAGCCCTCGACGGGGACGCCGACAGGGTTGTGTTCTGTGATGAGCGGGGGGATTATGTGGACGGGGATAAGATATTGGCAATATGCGCCGAGGAGCTTTTTCAGGCCGGAAGGCTGAAACACAATACCTTAGTCGCTACCGTGATGAGCAATATGGCCCTTGAGCGGTTGTTAAGCGAAAGGGGAATCAAGCTTCTCAGAACAACCGTGGGTGACAGGTACGTCGTAGAGGAAATGCGTAGGGGGGGGTACAGTCTGGGCGGAGAAAAGTCGGGGCACATTGTTTTCCTAGAGCATACCACTACAGGAGACGGCACCCTAGCAGCTCTACAGGTTCTTGCAACTATGAAGCGCCGTGGTAAAACCCTGAAAGAATTGGCTGAGATACTCGACCTCTACCCTCAAAGACTTACGAACATTAAGGTCAGAGACAAAATACCGTTTGACACGATCCCGGGCCTTGAGGCCCTCATCCTATCTTCGGAGAAGAAGATGGGCGGGAAAGGGAGAATAAATCTCAGATATTCGGGCACGGAGCCGGTCGCGAGACTCATGATCGAGGCAGAGAGCGAGCAAACGATAGATGAGATATCCGATGGGATAGCGGGATTAATTGTAAGCGAAATAGGAGAGTAGAATGTATGCCGAAATTGAACGTAAACATCGACCATGTGGCTACCCTCAGGCAGGCCCGAGGGGGAGGTGAGCCCGACCCGGTGTTTACGGCGTGTCTTGCGGAGATTGCGGGTGCGGACGGGATAGTCGTGCACCTACGGGAGGACAGGAGACACATACAGGACAGGGACTTGAGTTTGCTTAAACAGGTGGTGGCAACAAAACTCAACATGGAGATGGCCCCAACCGAAGAGATGGTCAGGATTGCGCTTGAAACGAAGCCCGACGTAGTAACCCTGGTGCCTGAGAAGAGGGGAGAGGTCACCACCGAAGGCGGACTCGACGTGCTGTCAAACAAAGAGTTGATCGGCGATGTAATTAAAAGTCTCGGGAACGGCGGCATATTCGTCAGCCTATTTATTAACTCCGAGATCGAGCAAATTGAATGCTCCAAAGAAACGGGTGCGGATATGATTGAGTTACACACCGGCAGGTACGCGGAAGCAAAGTCCGCAGGAGAGAGGGAAGGTGAGCTCGCCTCCCTCGAAGAGTCTGTTCACGCCGCCCTTGAGCTGGGTTTACACGTGTCTGCGGGGCACGGGCTGAACTATAAGAACGTGTCGGCAGTGGCGGATATAGAGGGCATAGAGGAGCTCAACATCGGCCACAGCATCATCTCGAGAAGTGTCATGGTGGGCATGGAAAGGGCGGTCAGGGAAATGATAGAGCTTTCAAAATAGAGTTATGATAGCCGGCATCGGAATTGACCTCGTAAACATAAGCAGAGTGGAAAGGATCCTCGGCGAATGGGGGAAGAGGTTTCAAAGCAAATATTTTACCCAGAGCGAGATCACTCATTCGGAGGCGATCAAGGGCAGCGGGCTATTCTTCGCATCGAACTTTGCAGTTAAGGAGGCGTTCTCGAAGGCCGTAGGCACGGGCTTCAGGGGCGGGTTGCGCCTGTCGCAGGTGGAGGTGTTGAGGGACGAGTTGGGAAAGCCCTACATAAACCTTTACGGAAAGGCTTGGCAAATCGCGCAGGAGATGTCCGTCACCTCCATCCACGCTTCAATTTCCCACGACGGGGAGTATGCAGTAGCAGTTGTGGTGTTGGAGAGGTAGGGCGCCCTACCCTGCCGGGCATTTTGATTATTTCACACTATGTGTCATCCGGTGGAATATCCGAAAACTTGGCACCGGGTGGATAAATTAGTTCAAACGTATCTTTACTAAGCATGCCACCTTTTGAAATCTTTCCATCCAGCAGGTTGTCCAGCTTTTCGATAATGTCGTCAACGACCTTTATTGCCGTGTCTAAATGCTCGGGAAGAATAGAATACGGGTCTTTGGGAATTTTGGTGTTGCGAAAGACCAGCTCTTTTTCCTTTGATTTGTTTATAAGCGCTTCCAAGCTTAAAACGTAGAGTAGTATTGCAGTTCTGCTAAATTGTACTTGATCAAATTGATCTTTATACTCTTTCCTATGGGCTAGATTGCGAAAATACTCTGCATCTTGATAGAGGTAATGGTAGCTGTTTATGAAAGTGCGGAAAATTAAGGGCTTCTTGTTTTTTTTCACTTACACCCCTCCCCTGCTAAACTATTGCCGGGGGTTAAGCGAGAGTATAATAGCTCCTGTGCGTTAGGATGAATGGTCTTGTGATTCGCAGGACGAGTCGCAGTTGCCGTATAGCTCGAGCTTATAGTTGGAAAGCTCGAATTTGTTTGACTTTGCAAGGCTCTGGAGGAGCACCTGGACCTCAGGGTTGTTAAAGCAGATTATTTTGCCGCAGTCGATACAGATTATGTGGTCGTGTCGCTCGCCGTCGAATGTCACGGGCTCGTAGCGTGTTCTGCCGTCGCCGAAATTTCTCTCGAACGCCAGGCCGCATTCTTTAAACAGCTTCAATGTCCTGTAAACGGTGGCGAAGCCGATCTTGGGGTTCCTCTTCTTTACTATTTCGTACAGCTCTTCCACGGAGATATGGTCGTCGGTATGATTAAAGAACACGTCAAAAATTGTGTCGCGCTGCTTTGTGGATTTCAGCTGCTTCTTTGCAAGGTAAGAGTCGAGAACCCTTTTTCTCTCGTTTTTGGACCGCTTTTTCTTAAGAGTGTTCATAAATGCTCACCTTAATTGATATTCATTATCAATTTACCATAAAATGGAGAGAAAATCAAGATATATTACCAAATGGAAATGATTTGCAATAATATTCCAACCTTGTCTTCTCGTTTTTGAGTTTTATATTTCTTGTAGTAGCTACTCAACAATCGCCATTAATATTTAAATCAATAAATCATGTATGAAGGAATAATGTATCTAAACTCTCTCGGCCAGTTTGATGTGTGGCCGGGACTAGAGAGAATACAGTCTCTTTTATCTCATCTCGGGAGTCCTCAAAATGATTTTAATTCGATAATTGTCGGGGGGACTAACGGAAAGGGCTCAGTGGGGACGGCTATAAGCTCGGTGCTTGTAAATGCCGGTTATAAGACGGCGCTTTACACATCTCCTCACCTCGTAAGGCTCACGGAGAGGATAAGAATAAACGGCGCCGAGATAAGTGACGGCGTGTTAAACACGCTGCTTCTGGAGATAAGAGAGAATTCAATACGGCATGGCATCGGCCCGAGCTATTTTGAAGCTTTGACTGCAGCGGCATTTTTGTATTTTGCGAGGGAGGGCGTCCAATGGGCCGTACTTGAGGTTGGCATGGGCGGCAGATGGGACGCAACCAATGTGGTAAAGCCCGCGCTTTCTGTGATTACGAACGTATCTTTCGATCACATGAGTTTTTTGGGAAACTCGATAAGGGAAATTGCCGGAGAGAAAGCGGGGATAATAAAGGAGGGTGTGCCCGTTGTAACCGGCGCTCAGGGGGAGGCCGCGGATGTGATAAGAGAAAAGGCTGAGAGTCTAGGCTCACCTGCTGTATTTGATGGACGGGATTTCTCCGTTACAGGCAATACCACAGACGATTTTAGTTATAACGGGGCTGAGTGGAGCATTTCAAACCTGGAGTTCGGATTGATGGGCACACACCAGCTCGAGAACGCTGCTGTAGCAATGGCGTCCTTCGAAACTTTGTCGAAGTCGGTTGGACTGGGTATAAGTGAGCAAAACGTCAAGAACGGCCTTAAGTCGGTGGAGCTCGAGGGCCGGTTTGAAGTACTTTCAAATAAAGCTTTTATCATTCTTGACGGCGCACATAATACCGCTGGGGCTCGCGCGCTGGTGGAATCGCTCCGGTCTATATATGGTAATAAAAAGTTTGTTTTCATGATCGCCATGAATGCCAACAAAGAGCACGGAGCTTTCATAGAGCGGCTCACCGCCGTGGCCGAAAGGATAATTTTTACCGAGTTGAGCCATGAAGCCCGCGCAAGCGCATCAGAGCTGGGCTCCGTTGCCGCGGAGTATGTTCAAAATTACGAGACGATAAGCGAGCCTGGCGAGGCCTTGCGTACCGCCCTGTCATACGGCAAACCCTTGTGCATAACGGGCTCTCTTTACCTAATTGGAGAAATAAAGCAACTAATAGAGAAGAATCCTGTCTAAATTGCGCGGTATAATGGGCTGTGCTAATATTTTGCGGGGGATTTTACGGTGAAGAAAGTAGGCATTGTCCTGGATAAGCTTTATGTCGACCATAATAACGGGCCGGGCCACCCGGAGTGTCCCGAAAGGCTGCTTGTCATGATCGATGCCCTCAAGGAAAACGACCTGCTCGATAAATTGGTCAGGATCGAGCCCAGGGACGCAACGGAAAAAGAGATAACCCTGGTTCACCAACCTATCCACTACCGCAGGATGAAAGCTACGAAAGGCAAACCTAGGGTGTTTCTCGATTCCGATACCTCCACTTGTCCGATCTCATTCGATGCGGCGCTGCGGGCGGCGGGGGGTATGGTCACCGCCGTAGACGCCGTGATGGCTGGGGACATCGATATCGGGTTCCCCCTAGTTAGACCTCCGGGACACCACGCCGAGACGGACCGCGCCATGGGATTTTGTCTTTTCAACAACGTCGCTGTCGGCGCAGCTCATGCCGTCAAAAACCACGATCTCGACCGCATACTCATAGTCGATTGGGACCTTCATCACGGGAACGGCACCGAGCACATGTTCAATAACAGGCGGGATATACTGTACTTTTCAACACATCAGCATCCGTATTATCCCGGAACGGGCGCCTTTACCGATGTGGGTTTCGACCGGGGCGCGGGATACACGATAAACGTTCCTCTCACCCCGATTATGGGGGATGCGGAATACATGAAGATTTTCAACGAGATCCTTACCCCTGTTATAGAGCAGTATGAGCCGGAGATGATCCTGGTGTCCGTGGGGTTTGATACCTATGAAAACGACCCGCTCGGGGGTATGAACGTAACACCCTCGGGATTTGCTCAGCAGACACGGTTCCTGAAAGAAAAGGCGCAGCAATACTGCGATGGGCGCATCGTCTACGTCTTAGAGGGAGGATACGACCTCGATGGGCTATGGTTGAGCACCAAATCCGTGTTTGAGGAGCTTCTGGAGCTGAACACCACCGATTACGGCGACCTTGACGCAGAAACGAAAGCCGATGGGATTATCGGGCGGGTGGAGAAGACGCTGTCGGATTACTGGAAGTTTTAGGCGCTCACCTCATATCCCCGTATACCCCCATATACCCTCGTACCCCCCCCATATACCCCCCCTTGTAGCCAGTTTATTTGTTCTTGGATTGTCTAAAATCCTCACCTTCGAGAAGGAGGAACTCACACATCTCGTGAAGGCGAGAAGCAATCCTCTCCCCTACCCTATCATCGAGCACTTCACCCCTTGCTCTATCCCCGCAGTCGGCCGATAGGTAATTGGTGGTTGCAATAGTGATCTTCGATGCGTTGTACCTCTTCGATATGAGCTGGTCGAGGATGTTAAGTTCCCAATCGCTGCTCTTTCCCTTTGCGAGCTCGTCTATTACAAGCACTTCCGTTTCAATGAGCGGCTCAATAACCTCGTTTTCCGAATGCCCATGAGAGTATGCGTCTTTTAATTCGGACAGGAGGTAAAAAAAGTCTTTGAAAATACACCTTACTCCTCCTATCAGGGTCATTTCAGATATTGCTCCTATCGCTAGGTGGGTTTTTCCCACACCAGCCCCTCCCATCAACATAAATCCCCGCTTGTTTGGGTAATTTTTTACAAATTCCCCAACGTATGCGAGAGCGCGTTGTTGGGATTTTTCTATACTGCCTCTGCCCCGAGGATGAAATGAGCCCACTTCAAGCACATCTTTAAACTTGGCTGGAATTCCGGCAAGGTTGTAACGCTTTACTTTTCTTCGGATGTCTCCGCAACTAGGACAAGGTATTAAAAAATCGTACCCTGATTCATTCTTAACTCTGTCATAGCCTATTCCGTTGCAGCTTATGCAGTTTTGCACACAATCACAAAGTTCAGCAGATGATTGGTTTTTACTGCTAGATGTAAACCATCCCCTTTTATAGCACTTTGTACAACGCTGAGTTTTAGCTCTAGTATCTACTGCCATAGATTTATAGTCCTAAATTAAAAATCCCAGAGGATTTTCCTAATATTGAATCTTTCTCTAATGATTTGGTTTCGAAGAGATGCAAGACTTTCCCGATACCTGTCGTCTGTCATATAACGCCCGCCCTTATATATCATACCCTCAGCTTCTTTCAGTATAGATTCCTTTTCCGAAGGAGCAAGTGTGCCGAAGAGTTCGTCGAAAAACTGTTCCTGGATGGATTCCAGTTTCTTGTACAGGTCGATCTCGTCGAGTCCGGATAGCGCGAACACCTTTTCCCTTGTTTTCTTGTAATGCCGCCTTATTTTTTTGTTCTTCTCAGTCGATATCATTTTAGCGAGCCTTTCAAGAACCTCTTCGTAAACGGTGTTTGAGCCGGTTTCAGTGTCGGATACAGTTTGCTTGGCGGATCGGAAATAGCGCCTGATCTCCTCTTCGACGGTTTGGGAGCAGTAGTATATGCTTCTTGGGTACTGGCCGTTCCTTTTCTTGAAAAATTCCTCGATTGCCCTGTTGATGCCCTTGTACAGGACTTCCTTCGGGACGCCCATCTGCTTCCATTTGTGAATTAGGTCGTAGTCCCTGGAAGACAGCATGATGCCGCTTCCGGTTTTCGAGAGGAAATGTTTTTCAATTTCCCGCGTATAAGAGCTATCGTCGAGCATTTTAAAGACGTAAGTGTTGAATGCTAGAGCATGAAAGGGGTTTAGGGTACAAGAAGCTCATTATCGCCTGCAAAACAATATCTAACACCCACAGCTAACACCCTAGTTTAGCCAAGTTATGTATCCTTGTTAAGGGCTACGGAATTATGATGCCTACGGCCAGCCACAATTATCCTGTCGCAGCATGAGCGGCATTTTCCAATATCGCCCTCATTTTATCGATCGAGCCTTTGTAATCACCGGATTTGAATATGCCCGAGCCGGAGACGAAAACGTCTGCGCCGGCCTCGGCAGCTTCGCCGATGTTCTCAAGTTTTATCCCCCCATCCACTTCGATTAGAGGACTGAACTCCGAGCTGTCTATGATGTCTCTCATCTGCTTGATTTTGGAGATCATGGAGGGGATAAATTTCTGCTCGGCAAACCCTGGTTCTACAGTCATAATGGTCACCATATCCATATACGGTAATAGCTCCGTTACCGAAGATAGAGGGGTTCCGGGGTTTATCGCCACGCCGGCCATGACTCCCTTGGATTGGATCAGCTTGATGGTGTTGTAAATGAGGTTGCAGCTTTCCACCTGGACAGTGAGGGATTTGACGTAACTTCCGCCGCTGTCAATAAAGGTCTCCACAAACCCCTCAGGGTTGTTAATCATCAGATGTATGTCTATAGGAGGAGGTGATATCGACTGTAAGGACTTTACCACCGGTACTCCTATTGTTATGTTAGGAACGAAATGCCCATCCATGACGTCCACGTGAATCCAGTCGGCCCCAGCGCTTTGAACGGCCTTGACCTCCTCACCCAATTTTGTGAAATCTGCTGAGAGTATCGACGGAACTATAAATTTTTTCATTCTTCTGTTCATCTCGTCCGTATAAATTTTGCAACGAAAAATCCGTCAGTATTATGCCTAACGGGATCGAAAATGAAAAACCCCCCTTCATCGATGAACTCATCTAAAAAGGCACTGGAAGACGTATAGCTCGGGTCTAGTTCAAACTCGTCGTGGTTTTGAAGGAACTCAAAGCATACGTTTTCGTTCTCTTCTCGAGTAAGGGTGCAAACTGCATAAACTATTACACCTCCACTTCTAAGAGATTTTGAAGCGTTTTCGAGAATCCGGTATTGGAGGGCAGACATTTTTGACGGGTCCTCAGGGGTTTTCTTCCATTTCGCATCGGGGTTTCGTCTGATTGTTCCAAGCCCTGTGCACGGCGCGTCAACAAGAACTTTGTCGAATTCTCCATTTAGTACGTCGGTGGAAGTATGCTCAGCGGCGTCAAGCTTAACGGTTTTTATAATGTTTTGAGAGAGCCTCCCGGCGTGCTCTTCTACCATGGACAACCTCTTGGCGCTTGAGTCTGTAGCTATGACCTCACCGGTATTGTTCATGAGCTGCGCAATATGAGTGGTCTTTCCGCCGGGCGCGCTGCACACGTCCCAAACCCTTTCTCCCGGCTCAGGCCCCAAAATATATGTGCAAAGCTGGGCTGCCTCGTCCTGCACGGTGAACAGACCTTTCTTAAAATCAGGTATTCGAGAGGGGTCGTGCCTGGTGAGCAGCCTTATCCCTACGGGAGAGTACTTTGTCGGCTCAGAGTCGATTTTTTCAGCTTTTAAACTCTCAATTAGCTCGTCTCTCGAGGTTTTTTGGGTGTTTACCCTCATGGTCAGTGGAGGGATTTTGTTGAGAGCCCCTGTCAAATCTAGTGTGTAATCGACTCCATATGATTGTATCCATTTGTCCACTAGCCACGGCGGGAATGAACGCTCAATAGCGATGTGGTTTAAGGGGTCGTCCGTCAGTTTGGGGTATCGGATGCGGTTTTTGGAGCGAAGCATCTCCCTGAGAGTGGCGTTGATAAATCCCGCGATCTCATTGCCGTACACCTTATTACCGACTTCCACGGTCTCGTTAATGGCCGCGTGATCCTTGATGCCGCTTAAGAGAATAAGCTGATAGGTCCCGAGCCTGAGCAGGTTCTGCACCTCTTGTTTTTTTGTTTTCTTCTTAACGAACCGATCGATAATGTAGTCGAGTTTGGCGAGCCAGCGGATAACTCCGAGAACGAACTCGGTTATTAGCACCCTGTCTTTAGGCGAGTCTTTAGGGATATTTTGATATGCTGTTTGTAGCGCAGTATCGGGGTGCTCGCCGTTAATGACAATGCTGTTAAGAGCTCTGTGAGCCAGGAGTCTGGAAGAGGTCCCTTTTGATTTCATAGTTTACTTGTTTTATAGCAGTTAGTGTAAGGTTGTAGGAGTGCAGTGAATTTGACATCGAGACAATGAAGTATATATTGTTTTGGATTTTACACCAGTTATTCAAGGAGACGAATTTAATGGCTCAAGGCGATTTTATTTTTACATCCGAATCGGTAACCGAGGGTCATCCCGATAAAATGGCCGACCAGATTTCCGAGGCCGTGCTTGATGCCATGTTAGCTCAGGAACCCGCCTCGAGGGTCGCTTGCGAGCCACTCCTGACTACCGGACTGGTCGTGGTAGCAGGTGAGATCACTTCTACCGCTAAGGTGGATATATCTGAGTTGGTGAGGAACGTCGTTGAGGAGATTGGGTACACGGATAACACCATCGGGTTTAACGCTCACAGCTGTGGGGTGCTTGTGTCTATTCATAAGCA
Organism: Candidatus Dadabacteria bacterium; assembly: GCA_022564935.1. GTDB lineage: Bacteria > Desulfobacterota_D > UBA1144 > Nemesobacterales > JADFKM01 > JADFKM01. Next base: position 12,225 of record JADFKM010000012.1, on the reverse strand, counting down.
GTCACCCGATATAGCGATGGGGGTTGATTCGGCCGGTGACAAGGCTCAAGGAGCCGGAGACCAGGGCCTAATGTTCGGCTTTGCCATAGATGAAACGCCTCAGCTTATGCCTACACCCATTATGTTTGCACACAATCTTGCTAAACTACTTACCGAGACGAGAAAGGACGGCACCCTGCACTTTTTAAGGCCGGATGGAAAAACTCAGGTTACGGTTAAATACGAAAACGACGTGCCGGTAGCCGTAGACGCCATTGTGGTCGCTTCTCAGCACGCTCCTGATGTCGATACCAAACACGTTTACGAAGGGATCATGGAAGAGGTTATCAAGCCCGCTATACCACAGGAGCTGCTCTCGAATAAAACAAAGATATATATTAATCCAACCGGAAGGTTCGTCATAGGCGGCCCTAACGGCGATACGGGACTTACGGGTAGAAAGATCATTATAGACACCTACGGGGGTTGGGCTAGGCACGGCGGAGGGGCGTTTTCAGGAAAAGACCCCTCAAAGGTTGACAGGAGCGCCGCGTACATGGCGCGCTACATAGCTAAAAACGTAGTTGCCACCGGTCTTTCCCAGAAATGCGAGGTACAGCTTGCCTATGCCATCGGAGTAGCCGAGCCTGTGTCGATAATGGTCGATACCTTCGGTACGGGAGAAATATCTGAGGATGAGATATCGAGGGGCATAAGGGAGGTGTTCGATCTAAATCCGGCGGGGGTGATCAAAACACTCGACCTTCTTAGACCGATATATAAACCTACTGCTGCCCTGGGCCATTTCGGGAGGACTGAGGAGAGTTTTACGTGGGAGAAAACCGATAGGGTTGAACAATTGCAAAAAGCCGTAGGTTAGAAGCACAACTAGGTTAACTCACGAGTTAGTAAGTCACTATCCCATCTTTAGAGCCCCGAATCTGATAAAAAATCCGTAAACACATTGTTCACCAACTGGAGGTATTAAATGGATTACGACATCAAGGATATCGGACTGGCTGAAGAAGGAAGGCTGAGAACGCAGTGGGCGAGCCAGGAAATGCCCGTGCTCCGAAGCATCAAAGAGGGCTTCGAACGAAATAAGCCCCTGCGTGGAACAAAGATCGCCGCATGTCTCCACGTCACTACGGAGACGGCAAATCTTGCGATGACCCTTAAAGCGGGCGGAGCCGAAGTGGTGCTGTGCGCATCAAACCCCTTGAGCACACAGGACGACGTGACGGCACATCTCGTGAAAGACCACGAAATTTCGGTGTTTGCAATAAATGGGGAAGATACCGACAGGTATTACAAACATATAGACCAGGCTCTGGACGCCAAGCCCCAAATCACGATGGACGACGGCGCAGACCTCGTCTCGAGGCTCCACAAGGAAAGAACAGATGTTATCGACGGCGTGGTGGGAGGAACCGAAGAAACGACCACTGGTGTCCTCAGGCTGCGGAGCATGGCTGCAAACGGGGTGCTTCGCTACCCTATCATATCCGTGAACGACGCCGACACAAAGCATTTATTCGACAACCGCTACGGCACCGGACAGAGCACGATGGATGGAATAATCAGGGCCACGAACAGGCTCATCGCAGGCACCAATTTTGTGGTCGTGGGTTACGGCTGGTGCGGTAAGGGTTTGTCGATGAGGGCCCGGGCGCTCGGGGCCAACGTGATTGTTACCGAGGTAGACCCTCTAAAAGCCCTTGAGGCCCTGATGGACGGCTACAGGGTGATGTCCATATCCGAGGCGGCAGAGCTCGGCCATATTTTCTGCACGGTAACGGGCAACATTCATGTGATCAGGAAGGAGCATTTCGAGAAGATGCGCGACGGCGCCATGGTTTGTAACTCCGGCCACTTCAACGTCGAGCTCGACCTTGAGGGCTTGGAAGAAATCGCTGAGCAGAGGAGGCGCGTCAGGGAATTCGTCGAAGAGTTCACGCTTCCCAGCGGCAACAGAATAAACGTTCTTGCCGAAGGCAGGCTGGTGAACCTTGCCGCTGCCGAGGGACATCCCTCAAGCGTAATGGATATGAGCTTTGCAAACCAGGCGCTCTGCTCCGAATACATAGTTAAAAACAGCGGCAGTCTTGAAAACAGCGTTCATGACGTGCCCGAGGATATCGATAAATCCGTGTCCAGAATCAAACTCTCCGCTCTTGGAGTGACTTTTGACGAGCTCACAGAGGAGCAGAAACAGTACCTGGAATCCTGGGAAATCGGCACCTAGGGGTCGATGTGAAAATTCGTGTTGGGCTCACCTCACCACAGCTATTCATGTCTGCGTCTCAATAGTTTCATCGATAGGGCTGAATTGCGACTGCGATTTGACTATAGTCTCTAAATCTGCTATTTTGAACAGTAGCGTTCGTTACGGTTCCCCTGTTTTTAGTTTGAAAAATGAAGCTCCATCTCGATTCGTTTATCACCCACCTTTCGGTAATTAAGGGACGTTCAAAAAACACTTCGGAGTCGTATGAGAGAGACATTTCCAAGTTCTTGAACTTCGTCCGAAAACAGGGCATTGAAAACATTGAGCAGGTACAATATTCACACGTTCTCGAATTCCTATATCGTTTGAGCGCGGACGGACTGAAACCGTCTACAATTTCACGGAGCCTTTCTTCTGTAAAACAGTTCTTCAAATTCTTGATAATCGAAAAGGTGGTGGAAAAAGACCCGACCTTTCTTATCAAAAACCCGAAATCAAAGCAGGCGTTGCCCCGGGTTTTATCCGTTGAAGAGATCGAGAAGCTCCTCGAGGCTCCTGAGCCGACCGTCCGTGAAGGCACTAGAGACAGGGCAATGTTCGAGGTACTCTATGCCACCGGAATAAGGGTATCGGAGCTGGTTGGGCTCAAGCTCAACAGCGTTAATTTAGAGATGGGGTTTGTGATTGTGGAGGGCAAAGGCTCCAAGGAGCGCATCGTCCCGCTTGGTGGGAAGGCGCAGTCCAGCATCGGTGATTATTTGGCGGGCTCCAGGCAGTCGTTGCTTAAGGGCGGGCACTGCGATTACCTGTTCGTAACGGGGCGCAGGAAGAAGATGACACGGCAGGGGTTCTGGAAGCTGATAAAGAACTACGCCCTAAAGGCCGGAATAGGCAAAGCCGTAACCCCCCATACCCTTCGGCACTCCTTTGCCACCCATCTCCTCGAGAGGGGCGCCGACCTGAGGACGATACAGCTTATGCTCGGACACTCCGACATATCCACCACGCAAATCTATACCCATATAGATAAGGAAAGGTTGAAAGAGATCCACAGACGTCACCATCCCAGACCTTGAGATGGAACTCATATAAATGCTCAGATTAGACGTAGAAACGATAATACTAATGGCCCCTGTGATTCTACTCGCGCTAACAGTGCATGAGTTTTGCCACGCCTGGGCGGCGTATAGACTTGGAGACGACACGGCCAGGCTTCAGGGACGCCTAACGCTCAACCCTATAGCTCACCTCGACATTTTCGGCACCATTCTTTTTTTTATCGCCGGATTCGGCTGGGCTAAGCCCGTGCCCGTTAACCCCCTAAACTTAAAAGACCCAAAGAAAGACATGATGTTTATAGCCTTTGCGGGCCCCGCGTCCAATGTAGTTATGGCTCTTGCGGCGGGCCTGGTTATCAGGGTGCTCATTCCTATGCATTTAGATATTAATTCACCTATCATTGAAATGGTTTTCAAATTATTGATGATAACGGTCTATCTTAATCTAGCACTTGCCGTGTTCAACATGATCCCCCTACCGCCCCTTGACGGCTCGAGGATCCTATACGGGATTCTGCCTCGGGAGCAGGCGAACACATACGCCAAAATAGAGCCGTACGGGGTCATGATTTTGTTCGCAATCTTTATTTTCGGGGGTCGGGTGTTCCATACATTGATTTGGTATCCCATATCGATTTTAGTAAGGCTGTTCTCCGGGTTGAATTTTTAGTTCGGGAGGTCTCTACTTCATTGAGCTCGAGGGTTTTAAGCGGCATGCGTCCGACGGGGAGGCTGCATATCGGGCACCTTGAGGGCGCCTTGAGCAGCTGGAAAGAGCTTCAAACACGGCATGAGTGTTTTTACTTCATAGCGGATTGGCACGCCCTTACAACGAATTATGCCGACCCCTCACAAATAAAAGAGTCGATTTATGAGATGGTCGCAGACTGGATAGCGTGCGGGATCGACCCGGAGAAGTCCGTCATATTCCAGCAGTCGAGGGTCAAGGAGCATTCCGAGCTAACGCTGCTTCTCGCAATGATAACTCCGCTGAGCTGGCTTGAGCGCGTTCCCTCCTACAAAGAGATGAGGGAGGCGCTCAAGAACAGGGACCTCTCTACATACGGCTTTCTGGGCTATCCCCTGCTCCAGACGGCCGACATCATCATGTACAAGGCCGACTACGTGCCGGTCGGCGAAGACCAGGTGCCGCATATCGAGCTCACAAGAAAGATCGTGAGACGATTCAACAACTTTTACGGCGAGACCTTCCCCGAGCCGCAGCCCATGCTCACTAAGGCGCCCAAGATTCTGGGCACCGACGGAAGGAAGATGAGCAAGAGCTATGAAAACGCCATTTTTCTGAGCGACACGCCCGAAGAGATTACGAAGAAGATTATGCCCATGTATACCGACCCGCAGCGCCTCAGGCGAACCGACCCGGGGAATCCCGATATTTGCGGCATTTATTACCTTCACAAGCTCTACAGCGCCCCCGGGGATATCGAAATGGTCAATACAGAGTGCCGCAGGGCCGGAATCGGCTGCGTCGACTGCAAGAAGCTCCTGCTGCCGAAGCTGCTTGAGGCCCTTGCGCCTATAAGGGAAAAGAGGGAGGAGCTCATACGGAGCAAGGACTATCTTGAGGACGTAATTGCCGAGGGAACTAAGCGCGCCGCAGAGGTCGCGGGGGAAACCATGCAGGAGGTTAGGTCTAAACTTGGACTCACACACTAACCCGTGTCTTGTAAAGATCGAGGCTTTCGAAGGCCCGCTCGATCTGCTGCTTCACCTTATTAAGAAAAACGAGGTAGATATATACGACATCCCGATTGCGCTTATTACAGAGCAGTACTGCGATTACCTCGATATGATGCGTGTGCTTAACCTGGAAGTAGTTGGAGAGTATTTGGTTATCGCCTCGGAGCTGGGGCTGATTAAATCCAGGATGCTGGTACCACAGGAGATATTGGAGGATAAAACGCAGGAGGTCGAAGACCCGAGGGAGGAGCTTGTTAGAATGCTGCTCGAGTACCAGCGCTTTAAAGATGCCTCTACCGATTTGAGTAATAGGGAAATGGTTGGAAGAGACGTATTCGTAAGGGACTGGGAAGACCCCTCTCTTATGAACGGCATAAATAAACAGGTGGCCAAGGGGGACGTCTGGTTGTTGATCGGCGCTATGCGCGAGGTGCTGCAAAGAGCGAAACTGCATCAACATAGCGGTATCCAGTTTGAGCTTGAGCTCGTGACACTGGAAGAGAAGATTGATGAAATCACCCGACGGCTTCAGAGGGGAAAGAGAGTGATTTTCAAGGACTTGTTCAGCCCCGGCTCCACGAGGTTAACTATAATCGTCACTTTCTTGGCAATACTCGAGCTGGTGAAAAAGACGGTCATAAGCGTAGTTCAAGACAGCCCGTTCTCTGAAATTGAGTTATCATATAACGGCGCGGTTTGAATATGGAAATAATAAATATTAAAAAATCCATTGAGTGCGTTCTATTCATCTCTGAGAAACCGGTACCGGTAGAGACATTTTACAAGTTGTTTCCGGACAGCAAAAAATCAGAGATCCGACAATGCCTGGCTGAGCTTGTCGTGGAGTGGAGGGAGCTCGAGCGGGGATTCATGCTGCATGAGGTGGCAGGCGGCTACCAGCTCAGAACCCGCAATGAATACAGCGACGTTATTCTCAAATACAAGCAGTTAAAGCCCTACAAGCTCAGTCGCGCCGCACTCGAAGTCCTGGCAATAATCGCATACAGACACCCCATAACCAGGGTTGAGATCGACCGCATAAGGGGCGTTGACTCCTCAGGGGTCGTGGGGATTCTCCTTGACAAGGAGCTGATTGAAATAAAGGGGCGGAAAGAAGTTCTCGGAAGGCCCTTTCTCTACGCCATAACGGATAAATTCCTTGAAACGTTCAGTCTCAAGAGCCTCGATGACCTGCCCACGTTAAAAGAGATTGACGGGATTGACAGCACTCTCAACGAGCAGACTTCGGTTCGAGCGTAGACATCAGCTCTTTCTCCTTGCCCCTCATCAGCTCTCTTTTGGACTTTTTTTCGTGGTCGTACCCCAGAAGATGCAGCGTGCCGTGCACTATAAGCGTCAATATTTCCTCGGTGAGCGTAACCCCGTATCTCCGGGCGTTTCTCCCGGCGGTGTCCACTGAAATTGCTATGTCCCCCAATACATCGGGGTCCGGTCCGGACTGTGGAAAGGAAAGGACATCGGTGGTTTTATTCAGCCCGCGGTACTGTTTGTTTAGCTTGCGCATATATTTATCGTCAATGAAAGTCACGCACAGCTCTGTTGTATCCGAGAGCTTTAATTCCCGGAGTATGGTTTTGACGTTGTTTTCAAAACCACTGCGCTCAGCTCTGTCGAAGTATGCATTGTCATCCAGTAGGTTTACTATCATCTGTTTCCGTTAAGCTAGGGGTTTCAGTTATGTTGTTTTATGCGTTTATTAATTGCGCTAAGCCCAGATGATAAAAGGCGCCGGTTTCTGTAGTATATACAAATGGCGGCAGAAATCTCCAGCTCGGTGGAGCTTATCTTAGGAAGGGCCGGGTTTAACATCATACGAAGGATAAATGCCTCCCGGTATGACGCCGAGGTGCCGCCTGAAAGAAGAACGGGACGCATCACAAAAAACGCCCGGACTGTGTTACTTGCTGGGTTTGCGGGCAAGGGGTTCTGGGCTGTTTTAAATGATTTTATAAAAGACAACCCGGAATTCTACGGTTCGACCGAGGACATAATAGATGACTATACCGTTCTTCAGTTCAAGAAGGTAGGCGAGCTTCTCTACAGCAGCGGCGTAGAGTTCGAGACGGTTTTTCCTTTCGGCCCCTCGTACATGGCCCTTGACTTCGTAAAGCTTGGCGCATTGGGCGGCGTCGGGGTTCCGAGCCTGCTCGGTGTGCTGATAAACCCGGTTTACGGCCCCTGGATATCGTTAAGGGGGGCGATACTCACTGACACTGAATTAGATGTGTATGACGCCCCCCTGGATGATTTCGACCCCTGCCCCTCATGTTCGAAGCCCTGCATTGATGCGTGCCCCGCCAAAACGATCTCGCATGAGGGATGGGATTACCGTGCGTGCTTGGACTACCGTCACAACAGCGAAGATTGCGGCTCAAGCTGCGCCTCTAGGCGGGCGTGCCCATACGGGGCGGAGCATCAATACGGCGAGCAGCAGCTTACCCATCACCAGGGATTTGCTCTCCAAAGCTACAGAAGGTATACCGGTTTGGGGAAATGACCTTCGTCAAGCGGCAGTTTTGAATTTGAACGACTGTGCTATAATATTTTTGTTTTATTGAACTTTGCCTGTTTAAGATCCCTAACATAACAAGCACAGCAATTATAACAATTATAGACCGATGAATACTTCACAGCGGCTTGAGAGGGGTAAACATAAGCCCATTGTCGCCATTGTCGGAAGACCGAACGTGGGCAAATCCACCCTCTTTAACAAGATAGTCGGGTGGAGGAAGGCCATCGTCGAGGACATTCCGGGTGTGACCAGGGATAGGAACTATGCTGACACAGAGTGGGAGGGCGTCGAGTTCTCCCTCGTGGATACCGGGGGATTCGACCCGGGCACCGACGATTCCTACCTATCTATCATCAAGTCACATGTCCAAATCGCCATCGAGGAGGCCGATGTAATACTTTTTGTCATGGACTCGACCACGGGGGTAATGCCTCAGGACAGGGAAGTTCATGACGTTTTACGGAAGTGCTCCAAACCCGTTCTTTACTTGCTTAATAAGGTCGATCACGAAAACCACGAAACGAGAGAGTATGAGTTTCACTCCCTCGGCGTGGACAGTTTTCACAATGTATCCGCCATTGAGGGACGCAATATGTACGAAATGCTCGACGCCGTAGTGCAGAGCATGCCGGGCGCTCCTGCCCTTGGGGAAAAGAGCGATGATGACGCGGTGAGAGTGGCCGTTATCGGGAAGCCGAATGTTGGCAAATCAACACTGATTAACAAGATCCTTGGTGAGGAGAGGCTGCTTACCAGTCCGGAGCCAGGGACGACCAGGGATTCCATAGATTCCCTGATAGAGAAAGACGGCAAGAAATACCTGCTTGTGGACACTGCCGGAATAAGAAGGAGATCTAAAATCAACTTCTCGGTGGAGAAACACAGCGTGCTCAGGGCTATAAGGGCTGTGGAGCGCTCTGATGTTGTGCTTCTTATTATTGATGCCCCGGAAGGCCCCACCCATCAGGACGCCCGCCTCGCCGATCTTATTGAGAAGAAGGGCAAGGCTTCGGCAATTGTCCTCAATAAGTGGGACCTCGTGCCGAGAGATGTTGCTCAGACCACCGGGATTGAGGAAATAACCCGCGACAATCTAAAAGCGATAGACTACTGTCCTGTAATTTCTGTATCCTCCCTTACGGGGAAAAGGGTGAACAAGCTCTTTGAAGTTGTAGACCGGCTCTATTCGAGTTATTCGCGAAGACTTCCCACTAAAACACTCAACAACTTCCTGGAGGGCATTGTAGGCACAAACCCACCGCCGCTCTACAGGGGGAAGGAGGTGAAGTTTTACTACGTAACACAGCCCAGAGCCAGACCCCCGACCTTTGTTATCTTCACCAACACGTCAAAAGGCATAGGCGAGGGCTACAAGCGCTTTATTGAAAATCGTCTTAGAGATGAGTTTGATTTCGAGGGAACGCCGATGAAGCTGATTTTCAGGACAAAAAGGAAGGAGTAGGACTTATTTCCTGCAGGGAAATGGGAGCATATGGACAGCAGGCATATTGTAAAGGGCAGCCACTGTTTTAAGCAGATACACCTTAAGGACTATCTGCTCGAAGACAGGGGTTATGAAAGCGACAGGATGTTGACTCTCTGCGCCTACGACGGTGGAGCAACCAGCACGCATCTCGATGAGGGTGAGTACACCGGGCCGGAGCATGAGATATGCAGCTCTTTAGGGATGGACGAGAAATATCTGGAGTTTAGAAGGAAGCTTTACGGAGGAGAGTAATTCCGGGGCATGCCGTCAGAGCCTGCCTTTTTACTGTGTCCTGGGATGTTTTTTCTACGCAGAGCGGTCCCCAAGCACATCCAGGATTTCATCCTGAATTTTAGTGGTGATAATGCTCGCCTGAAAGCGCGCCTCCACCCTGAGCCTTCCCGCCTTACCCATGGCCTTCCTGCGCTTGGGGTTTCCGATGAGCTCCATAATTGATTCTCCCATCTTTTCTGAGCCCTCGGAATTGAGAAGGAAACCTGTTATTCCGCCTTCCACAGCTTCGGTTATCCCACCCTGCTTAAACCCTATTACAGGAAGACTAAATGCCATCGCTTCGATGACGACCCTTGGAAAAGGGTCGGGGTAGTTCGAGGGGATTACAAAAATATCGAAGTCCTTTAAATAAGGCCTGACATCGCTCTTGTATCCGGTAAAAATAACCACGTCGTCGAGACCGTATTTCTTAACTAGCTCTTTTAAATAGTCCAGGTGATTGAGGCGGAAAAAATGCGGTGTATCGCCCACTATCACAAATTTCACTCTCTTTTGCTCGCTCTCGGTCAGTTGTTTTTTCACCTCTAACGCGGCTGAAATTAGGAACTCGTAGCCCTTTCTGGGAACGATCCTCCCCACACTGCCCACAACGATAGTGTTCTTTGTGAATTTATACCGATCTCTTAGCTCCCCCTTTATGGCGCCGGGGCTAAATTCCTCTGTATCGACTCCGTTGTTGATTACCCTGACTTTGTCCCTTACGAAGCTAAACTGCATTGCCGCCGCTTCCGAGACGCATATAATCCGCCGGACAACGCGTAACCTGCTGAGGGCCCGCATCGTGAGCTTCATTGCCGCCGTTTGCTGTATATTGCGCACATGCCAGATTACGGGGCGCCGGTTCAGGAGCCCTATCAAGGCGCCGGTGATTTTGGCCAGTGTGCCGTTGCAGTATATGACGTCTACTCTCCTGCCTCTGAGGAGAAACGGCGAGGTAAGTATCAAGGACAGAAGTCCGAGGACGTTCAAAAAAATGGAAACGCCCTTTTTAAGGCCCGAAGTCCTGAATCTTCGGTCAGCGCCCGAGGCGTTGTTATCACTGAAGACCCCTCTCATGATGTTTTCTGGAAAACGGGGGTCTACAATAACGTTCCCGCGAAGTCCAAGGCTTTCCATTTGCTCGCTGAAGATGTCGTGTTTGGGGACAAGAACGTAAGGTGCGATCTTTGTTCTGTCCAGGTATTTCATTATGTAAAACATACTCCTTCCGGGGCCGCCGTCACGAATAGAGTGATTTATGAACAGGACTTTTTTTAACGAACTCACAAGCGCTCTCCGAGAAATAAATCTCTAAAGTCGGTAGAATAACGCACAATACATAGTATAGTGAAAAAATAGCTCACAAAGGATATAATTAATGCCTATAAATATTTGTTACTTCAAATTTGGAGGAAACCGTTAGATGAATGATATTGGCTCCGTGAGAGCATTTAATGCGGTTTGCATCTTAATTTTATCTGCAATAATGCTGATTCTCGGATGTGATATAGATTTCAGCTCTGATAGAGAAAATGGCGGCTCCCTAGCGGCCGTCATTCAGGGGTTCATTACCGATACAACACCTGAGAGAGACCTCGACGGAATAAGGGTTCAGATCACCGATGAGAATTCCGGCATCAGTTTCTCCGATACGACTGACGTGAACGGGTTTTTTAAGATTGAAGGGGGGTTCAGCGGCATTTCTCTGGTTCTGGAATTTGTTGATGTAAATCAGGAACAGATTGCCATCACAAGCATTACCGTTTTTCCCGACGCCGAAGTTGATCTGGGCAATTTGTCCCTTACAAACGGCATAGTGGTGTTTCAAGATGAGATAACTATAACTTATGTTGGCGATATAACTGAAAATAACTGTGATATCAATGTTGGTACTATAATCGTAACCAGAAATGAGACTGACGTTATTGTCCAGATTAATTCATCCACGATTATACGCAGGGACGATGATGACCTGAATTGCCAGGATTTATTGATCAGCCAGGAAGTCGAGGTAAGGGGGACTCTTTTAACAGGCAACTCTATTGATGCCTTCGAGTTAAACATATGAGCGTGTATGGCCCATAGAAGTTGGTTTGCTCTACCTAAAACGTTTTCGATGTGGGTTAGGCTGGCTTAGAGGGCGGGTGTAGAAGGCAAATAGAAGGCGGGTTACAGTTTTTTTGATCTTGTTTTTTCGGGTTTATTCAACTCTTCAAACTTTTCTTCGAGCTCCTTTATCTTCTCTCGGAGCACATCCATTTCTACGGCTGAAAAAGGCGGCGAATCATTTTCTTTAGGTGGTTCAGGCTCCCCGGTGGTTTCATTGAAGCTGTTTTTTGCCTCTTCTTTTAACGGAGAGTTCGTAGGTGCTTCCATATCGGGCATTCCGGGGAAATTAGGAACGTTGAAACCGGGAGGGAACCATCCGGTTTCCGGCCAGGATTTTATATTTCCCCCCATCTTTTCCTGGAAACTCATGTAGGGTCGGAGCATCATAAAGAAATAGTTTTCAAAAAACTCCTTCGCAATCTTGTTTCCGTATTTTATGAGCATATGAAGGAATGAGGACGGCAGCATGTCCTGCTTATTTTTCTCGCTTTCCCAAATCACCTGAATCAAGATGATTTTGGTAATGTCATCGCCTGTTTGGGAATCGATAACCTTTATCTCATTACCGTCGCGAATTAGGTTGGATATCTCATCCAAAGTAATATATTTTTTGTGTTCTGTGTCGTACAATCTTCTGTTACTGTACTTTTTTATAACAATCTGTTTAGGCAATATATTCTCCTTAATTTTCCCATATGTATATAGTATGTGGTTAGTACACTCTTAGTCAAGGCACTTTTCCTAATTAATACTTGACAACCCACTGTAAAATAAGCAAAATTCTATGGGCTATTTTGACGCCCTCGAGTATTCAGGAGAAATTTTAATGGCGGTCAAACCTTACAAAATCTGGTTTAAC
>JADFKM010000099.1 GCA_022564935.1 Candidatus Dadabacteria bacterium | reverse complement strand
CCGATATGCTTTCAAACATTCTCAAAGAATTAATCACGTTTTTCAAAAAGATGCTGAGGGCATCGCTTCTTCGCTCCGAGCTCTACAAAGAGGTGGGGCGCGACAAAGGGAGCATCCGAGGTGTCGTCCTTGTCATACTGATATGCGGGATTTGCGACGGGATAGGATTCATAGGAATAAGAGGAGCGGAGGTAATACTTCCGGCCATACTGTCGAGGTATATAGGGTGGTTCCTCCTGTGCGCCGTTATATATCTAGTAGGCGTAAAGATGTTCGAGCACACTTCAGACATGGGTGAGATCATGAGGGTCACCGGATTCGCTAATTCCCCGGGCGTCTTAGCGGTTCTTGGAATAATCCCCGTGGCGGGTAATTTCATTCGTGCGGTATCATTTCTTTGGATGATTGCGGCGTACATCGTGGCCGTTCGTCAGTCCCTTGACTGCAGCACGGCAAGGTCCATATTTATCGTCATTCAGGGCTTCATCATCTTCTTGATCGTCTACATCCTGTTCGTACTATTCGACATCCTTTTTTAGCCCTTCGAGGAGCCCTTTCAAACGGTCGAAATCACCGTCTGTGCCTCCCCCGTTGAATCTGAGCGAGAGGTATTTGTCGGTAAGCTCCGAGAAGGTCGGGTATTTGTCGACGCCTTCTCGCCGCACCCGCTCGGCAAACTCAAGCGGCGTCAGGTGGAAGGGTTTCTTAAAGCCCTTTTTGGAAAGAATCCCGAGGGCTCTTCTGTAAATCAAGGTGGCCTTCCCTTCGGCTCTCCCCTTTCCCCTTGACCAAAAGTTCCCGAATCTGGTCCTTGCCATAAACGTCCACACGGCGGCTCCTGCAATAATCAGAACCAGGAGTAATTTCTTATCGATGGGAAAATTGAGCTTGAATTTGTTTCCGGCTCTGGCTTTCTGCCACCTGATCTTATCCCTTATCCCGGAGAGAATCGAGATCTGGTCTTTCTGGCTAAAGTCCACCACGTACCTGCTCCAGCGGTATCTAAGGTAATCGATGTATGAGGCGATAAACCCTGCCGCTCCCTGATAGAAATTACCGGCGCCTCCAGGTGTGGGGTCTAACTTGACCCACCCCTGTCCAGGGAAATACGCCTCAACCCAGGAGTGCGCATCGCTCTCTCTTATGAGGAAAAACCCTCCATACTCGTTCCATTGCCCGCCTATAAACCCGTTCACAATGCGAGAGGGAATTCCCCTCTCCCTGAGGAGCATAACCATGGCGGTGGCGAAATACTCGCAGTGTCCTTCCCTGTTTTCAAAGAGGAAAACCTCCAGTGGGAACACTTCTTCACCCTCCTTAAGTGTGAGGGTATAGGAGAGGTTTTCTAAAAGATACCTCTTTATGGTAACGGCTATATCGTAGGGGTTGTTCTCGGATACCGCTAAATCCTCTGCAAGCCTCTTTACGCGCTCACCCAGCTTGGGGAGCTGAAGATAGCGATTTGTTATATAGGGCGGGTAGTGAGTTCCAGCCTTGCGCAGTTGTTTTGGAGAAGGCTCGGTGAGGTCGGAATATGCAATGTATTTGAGTCTGAGCGCCCCCCGGATGGGCAGCATATACGAGTCGTTCATCGAATACACCTTCCCGGTGATAAGCCCTTTGTATGCTACGGGGCTGTCCAAGGCAAAGAGTACCCTCGAATCGATGGGCTCGGTTAATATCTCCTGCGCAACAACCACTGCTCTAGACTCTTTGAGTCGTACCAACCCGTTCGCGTCGCTCTTCAAGGTGTAATAGCCATAATCGCCCACTCTCCACACCCGTCCGTCGAACTCGTCGAGGGCAATACCCCTCCAGTACATCGTTTCCGGGAGGCTCTGTCTTTGGGCGTTCAAGATCTTGACGCGCATTACCGGAGAAACGTCCCGCTTTATCCTACCTACCTGTCCAAGCTCCACATGGTCTGAAAAACCGGTTCTAAGCTGCTTTGCTTTAAGAAACTTTGAGTTTAGAAACCCGATATCGAGCCTGGGAACAGACACGAATATAAGAGCGGTGAACATAAACATTACGAAGCTTATAAGCGCCGTAACGCCCAGAAACATAGGGGAGATGAGCCTCGGGCCATTCGCCTTAGATACGGCTTCTGGGGCTTCCTCAGACTCCCTCTTGAGATTGAGAACTATGATCGCCCATACCGCCACTGTCACATAGAGCACAAACGATATGCCGTATGACAGGTCTACGGTCAGCACCGTGCCCGCTATGAATTGGAAAAAGCTCAAAACGTATATCAATACTGAGTCCCGGATCTCCTTCTTCCCGAGCAGCTTGAGCACCTGTATGTAGACGAGCAGTATTATTATCCCGTCGAAAAGCTCCTTGCCGAGGAAAAGCGAGCTCAACACCACATAAACCGTGACCAATACTCCAAGGGTATTCAGCAGTGTGCCCGGGAGGTAAAAACCCCAATTGTATTTTCCCTTTGCGTAGCTGTTAAGCAGCGCAAAGGCGAACACTGCAATGCTTGCGGGATGGAGCTCGCCCGTGCCTGCCAGGCTAAAAAAGCCAATCAGCGCAAGCAGGTGGGTGAATAAAAAAACGGCGCCGGAGATGTTCATCCAACCTCTCCGATGTGCATGAGCTCAAGCTCCCTCAGCCTCTTTATCCTGTCTCTCAGCTCGGCCGCCTTTTCGAACTCGAGGTCCTGGGCGGCCTTTTTCATCTGCCTTGTCAGCTCCCCGATAATAGTGGGTATTTTCTCCGGTGATATGTAGATGTTTTCATCCTCTTCGGAAGCCTGCACCGTAAAGTAGTCCCTGTTATAAATGCTGCTCAGTATGTCGCTCACCCCTTTCTGAATGCCGCGCGGTGTTATGCCGTTCCGTTCGTTGTATCTGTGCTGCAGCTCCCTCCTTCGGTTTGTCTCCGCTATAGCCTTCTCCATCGACGAAGTCACGTAATCGGCGTACAGAATGACCTTGCCCCTCAGGTTTCTCGATGCGCGTCCGAACATCTGTATGAGGGAGCTTTCAGAGCGCAGGAACCCCTCTTTGTCCGCATCCAGTATTACCACCAGGGACACCTCGGGGATGTCCAGACCCTCCCTGAGCAGGTTAATGCCTACAAGCACATCGAACTTCCCCAGCCTGAGGTCCCTGATTATCTTTATCCTCTCCAGGGTATTTA
>JADFKM010000098.1 GCA_022564935.1 Candidatus Dadabacteria bacterium | reverse complement strand
ACACCCTGGTAACCCATATTTTCCAGTTCGACTCTGAAATTATCGAAGGAAGCGATGTGTACGCAAACGAGCCCAGGAGCACCAGCAGGTACGCGGGGGTAATGTACCTCACGACATAATAAAACAGCCTTGGGACTTTAATAATGCTCCCCCTATTTATCTCCGCCCACGCCTTGTCGCCCCCGAAAATCCACATGAACATGATAAGCTCTACAAGCCCGAACAACACTATGCCTATCGTGCCGGCCCAAAAATCCATCTCATCCAGGGATTTGTCCAGAAATATCACCATATGGGCGCTTATAAAGATTATCAGCCCCGTCAACAGCACCGAGGCCCTTCTGGTGAAGTTGAATTCGTCCTGAAAAAACGCCACTACGGGCTGAGTGAGAGAAACAGAAGAAGTAAGCCCGGCAAAGAACAGCAAGAAGAACCACAAAAACCCCAGCAGCTGCCCCGCCGGCATCCCGGAAAAAATTGCGGATAGACTCACAAACCCCAGGCTGAAGCTCCCAGATTTTGCTATAGTCACCGCGCCTGCAACTCCGAAGAACGCAACCGCCGCTGGGATTGCTATCGAGCCGCCGAGTACCACCTCGGCGGTTTTGTTCATAGACGCCGATGTTAGGCTGGTCACGACTATGTCCTGGTTCTTCTTTAAGTACGAAGCGTAAGTAACTATGGCCCCAAACCCGATGCTCAGGGTGAAGAAGATCTGACCCGCGGCCGCAATCCAGACCGAGGGTTTAGAAAGCTCGGCAAAATCCGGTTTCCAGAGGAAATTAAGCCCGTCAAATGACGTTCCGTGAGGGGTCTTCAGGAGGAGTACGCGAAAGAAAAGGATAATGGCCATTACGAAAAGAGCCGGCATAGCCACCTTGGCGAACCTCTCAATCCCGCCGCTAACCCCTCGCAAAAGAATAAATATATTTATTCCGAAAGTAAGGAGGAAAAACAGGTACGTGACTAAAAAAGTGGGGTTAAAAAACTCCCCCCCGCTCCCGATATACTTGCCTAGGAAATCACTGAAGGGCTTTAAATACAGCTCCGGGGTTGCATTGGACGCTGCGGGCAGATCCGGCATCGCGCCCGTAATGAAGTGGAAGGAATAACCCAGCGTCCAGGACTCGATATAAATGTAGTAGATCACTACTACTAGGGGGAGCCACAAACCCAGGACGCCGAGAATCTTTGAGACCGGGCTGTTCCAGAACAGGTTGAAGATCGCCGGCGTTGTGCCATGTCCCCTCGCGCCGCCGTAGCGGCCCATCGCCCACTCGATCCACATTATTGGAATTCCGAGCAGGAAGAACGCAATAAGGTAGGGTATCATAAAGGCCCCGCCGCCGTTCTCGGCTGCCTGCACGGGAAATCTGAGGAAGTTCCCAAGCCCGATGGCGCTGCCGGCCATGGCAAGGATTACGCCTAACCTAGTATTCCAGGACTCCCTTGCCCCAGTGTTTGAGTTAGCCATATGAATTAGCCATAATCGACTCTGAACAAAAGAAATATCAATACAGCAAAATAAATTTTAGTGCATAATCCCCTTCTTATAAAACACACCGCACCGAAGTCAAATTCGGGAGTTATGTGCATCTGCCGCCTAAGACCCGCCGCCTCAAGTCCGCCCCCTGAACTGTCTTAAAAAACGTACGTCGTTTTCAAAGAACAGTCTTATGTCACCGACTCCGTACTTAAGCATCGCCACCCTCTCAATCCCCAGGCCGAATGCAAAACCGCAGTACTGCTCGCTGTCATAATTAACGCTTTCGAACACGGCAGGGTCGACCATCCCGCATCCGAGTATCTCAAGCCAGCCCGTCTGCTTGCAAATCCTGCAGCCCCCGCCCTTACAGAACACACACTCGATATCCACCTCTGCGCTTGGCTCCGTGAAGGGGAAAAAGCTGGGCCTGAACCTGACCCCGACGCCCCTGCCGAAAACACCGCTCACGAACTCCCTCAACACCCCCTTCAAATCGCCGAAGCTGACCCCGCTGTCAACGAGAAGACCCTCTACTTGGTGAAACATAGGGGTGTGGGATACATCGCTGTCGCACCTGTACACCTTTCCGGGGGCTATTATCTTCACCGGGGGCTTTCGCTTCTCCATGACCCTTATCTGAACGGGTGAGGTGTGTGTCCTCAAAACCACCTCATCGGAGATATAGAACGTATCCTGCATGTCCCGGGCCGGATGGTCTTTCGGTATGTTCAGGGCCTCGAAGTTGTAATAATCGAGCTCCACCTCGGGGCCTTCTGCAACTTCAAACCCCATATTCATAAAAACGCGCACCACCTCTTCCATCATAAGCGTAACGGGGTGCCCGCCCCCAAGCGGGGTGCGCCTTCCGGGAATCGTAATGTCTATCCGCTCCTCGGTTAACCTGCGTTTTTTCTTCTCTTCCCTAAGCTCGCCGGACCTCGCTTCAATCCACGCTTCGATCACATCCTTGACTTCATTTATCATCTGACCGAATGCGGGCTTTTCATCATCGGGCACGTCACGCATCTGTTTCAGCAACGCAGTGATCTGCCCCTTTCTGCCGACGAACTTAGCCTTTACGCGGCTCAACCGGGTCTCATCGGTCACGGCTTTAATCGCCCTGCGGGCCTCAATCTTTATCTCTTCCAGCCGCTTCTTCATTCAAGCTCTCCTTCCCGACAAACGCAATTTTTTCAAAACAGCCCGTACAAGAGCACCCATTATTACATAATACACTACAAGATATTTCTCGGCGTCTAATACCAGTGTCTCATAACGGATACGATAGAAATCACTATCATTACAACACTTAGGAGCCCCTTCGCCGCCATACCTCCCACCTTCCCTACAAACACCCCCCAGCCGCTCTCTACGGCCAGCTTCAGCCCAAGGCCCCTCACATACTCAACCAAAAAGGCTCCCAAAAAAGCGCCTATGAACGCGCCGAGGACCGCGCCTGCGCCGAAAAACAGCGGCGCACCGACCACAGCGCCGCCCAACCCCCCTGCTATTGAGGCAACGACGGCCTTGTTGCTCGACTTCCATTTCTTGGCACCTGCGACGCCGAGAGTAAACTCAAGCGCCTCGGCGACAGCGGCAAGCACTATCAACACAATTATTACATTTAGTGTGATTAGTTTGAAACCGCCGTACCATCCGTAGAGCAGGCAGTCGGCAAGTATGATAAAGTTCCCCGGCAA
>JADFKM010000060.1 GCA_022564935.1 Candidatus Dadabacteria bacterium | reverse complement strand
ATCGGATCGTTTGTGTCAGGTCTTCGTATGTCGGCGTCCCGTCGAGCGTCGAGATGTAGCGGAACGGTTCGTTGCGAAAATCGCGAGGCCGGATCTCCAAGGCGATCGCCGCCGGTCCGTTCCCCCGGCCTGTGCGCCCGTGACAAGCGCCACAGTGTGCCACGTAAAGCCACGAGCCTTCCTGGGAAACGGGCATTGCTTCCAACTGCTCGCTGCTGCGGCACGAAAAAGCCAGCGGCAACAGGCCCACGGCGATGACCAGACATCCCGGAAGCCACGATCGCGTAGGCAACTTGTACATTAGGTATCTACCCCTGTTGTCTCCCGGCCGCTCCGCCGTCCAGAACCCACGTGGTTCATAGCGACCAGCGAGAAGCCGCTGCGGGGATTTTATCGGCCCGAGTTTCACGACCTCTTGACGTAATCCATTAGGCCTCACCGGTGGGTTAGCACGTCGCATGCCAAAGGGTTGAAGAGGCGCCTTACTGCCAAACCGGCCCGGCGCGCTGACTCGATACGGAGGCGGTCGCCGACCGGTTCGTTCGACCTCATGAAGCAGCCACCTGGAACCAAAACCCACCGCCCACGTGGTATCGGTATAAACCTGATATCCCTCTTTTACGAACTCTATGAACTTCGGAACGATCCTTATGTGACCGCTCACACCGCCACCCATGTGAACCAAATGAACTTTAATCCGTTTCCCGTATTCCTTTACAAACTCCAAAGCGTTTCCTATATCGGAACCGCCCCCAGGGCTGGTGTGGATATGGAGAACAAGACCATTTTCCTCAGCCGCGTTCACAATACTATTCCAAATTCCCTTTACCGATTCATCCCATTCCCCAGGGTTATAGGTTCCGCCGAGTAGGCACGTGGCCTTTAATGCAACTATGCCATTTTCTTTTACATGCCTCAAGGCTTCTTCGGTGCGTTCAGCGTCTTTTGGCAGTCCTGAAACCCAGATAGCACCGACAAGGCGGTCTGCTTTGTGGACGCTATCAATCACAATGGGATTAAGAGAAAAAGGCTGCGCGGAATCCGGCACCCCGTAATTGGAGATAACCATCGCTCGGTCCACATTGTATTCATCCATATGCTTTATGTATTCATTTGAAGAAGAATATTCAATCACGGTTGGTTTTACAGCTTCTTTAAGGTCATAATACTTAAATGCTGGGATTTCACCGATATGAGTATGAGCATCAAATACCTTTCTTGTTGCCTTCATGCATTTCGCCTCCTTTGCTTTGTTTATTATAGTAAAGGATTTTCAAACCCTTAGTTCTCATACCACCCAGCCTAATCTTAGTATAACAAGAGATTAAAAGCAATCCATTTGTTCTTCTCTCATCGTATCGTTACAGTTTCTCAAATACCATACCGCTCTTTGCCACGTTTTAACTCACCCTTATCACTGAACTATTTCCGTTCCCGCCTCTCCTCTTATTGCCGCATTTATACCCTCAAGCGACGTTATGATTGTCCTCCTGCCGCCTGAGCGGAGAAACTTGATTGCGGCATCGATCTTAGGCCCCATGCTTCCCGGCGGGAAATGTCCCTCAGCCAAATAGCGCTTGGCTTCTTTTAGCGTCATCTTTCGCAGATTCCTCTGCTTGGAAGTTCCGAAGAAAATTGCTACCTGGCTTACCGGTGTTATTAATAGAAGCGTATCTGCACCGACGAGGCTAGCTAGTCTCTCAGCAACCAAATCCTTGTCAATTACGGCTTCTACTCCCTTGAGCCTTCCCTTTTTATCTCGAAGCACGGGGATTCCACCGCCTCCACATGCTATTACGACAAAATCTTTACTTGCCATCTTGACTATTTCTTCTTTTTCAACTATGTCTATAGGCATGGGAGAGGGAACTACACGTCTGTAACCCCTTCCAGAATCCTCTTTCATCCGCCAGCCCTTTTCTTGCCGAAGCATCTCACTTTCCTCTTTGTCAAAAAACGGGCCGATAAACTTTGTAGGATTTTTAAAAGCAGAGTCATTCTCTGAAACTACTACTTGAGTAACAAAGGTGATAACAGATTTTTCCATACGTTTTTCGATCAAAGTGTTTCTTAGCCTCTGCTCTATCATATATCCCATCTGACCCTGTGTCATTGCATTACAAACATCAAGGGGCATTGGGGGAATAGCATCGGCTAACCATTCCTGCTGCATGAGAAAATTTCCAACCTGAGGACCATTTCCGTGAGTGATTACAATCTCATAGCCAAGATCAAAAAGTCCGAGCAGTTTTCCACATATCTGTTCGGTTTTGTTCATCTGCTGCGCATAACTGCTTTTTCCATCTTTCCCCATGAGAGCGTTTCCACCAAACGCTACCACAGCTAACTTCATCTTTTCCCTCATTTTAAATTCCCAGCCCCTTTTTACCCCTTGCTGTAATCCATCCTGCAACTCTAGAGGCAAGTGCATTTGTAGGAAGGACCAACACCCCTGCTTTTTTTAGTTTTTCCTGTTGTGATCCCAGGTTCTGTGGGTCATCCTCCGTACCGCAGACGTGAGCCACGAACGCAAGAGAACTTCCGTTTTTCTTTGCGATAGTCTTTGCTTTTTTAATCGCGGGTATAAGATCACCAGCGGGATCGGAGCTGGCTACGTATCCAAGAACTACATCGAAAAGAATTACCGCTACATCTGAGAAAGAAGCCTCTTCAATCAACCTCTCCTTCACCAATGTTAGATCGATCATGGGATGAGGACGACCCTGTGTAAATTCTTCTTCACCCAAATCGATGCAACTATGACGCTTAGTTATACTCGAGTCTTCCAATTTGTTTTCCTTATCGAGTGGAGCATTTGAGTAAATCTTTCCTAAAATCACGGTGAGTACCTGTTGGGCTTCATAACAGAAAGTGCCGCCTGAAAATATGCCGCGAAGATAACGTTGTCTGGAATGGAGTGATTTAATAAACCTCTCGGCCCTACTTTTCCATTTCTTACTGGAGAGAATTGTAGAGCGCTCTCTCTCTATCCCCAGTAGCTTCAATGCCTCCAGAGCCGCTTCTTCCAATGTGGAAGCGAAGCGAATGTTTGGTTCCATTTCCTTGTGCGAATTCCTTCCAAGGAAGCAAAGGGCGGCAGGTTTCTTACCTCCACGGACAACGGTGAGGACTTTTTCTGCTATTTTTTCCGAAGGAGGCTTGGAAACGAGAAGAAGAACTTCTGTGCTCTCGTCTCCTTGGAGCATCCTTATAGCCTCTATCATCATGAGTCCGCCGACTCTTTCTGATAGATCCCTTCCACCCACCCCAATTGCATTGGAAATCCCCGAGCCCCAATTATGGATGAGGCTGGTGACCTCCTGCATTCCTGTTCCCGCCGCGCCGACTACTCCAATCGGTCCGCGCCTTACCACGTTTGCAAACCCTAGACCAACCCCATTGATTATTGCCGTGCCGCAACCTGGGCCCATCATCAAAAGTCCTCGTTCTTTAGCCCTTTCCTTGAGCTCTATTTCTTCCTCAACCGTTAAGTTATCACTGTAAAGAAACGTATGAAGACCCCTATCGATTGCCTTTGCAACTTCCAATTTAGCATATTGGCCGGGAACAGAAATATTTACTAGGTTTGCCTGAGGTAGGGCGCCGTAAGCAGAATCAAAGTTTTTATATTCTTCTTTTGTACTAACACCGCTCTGCTTGGGAAGAAAAAGAGAATCTAACCTGTCTATCGCTTCTTTTGCCGCCTCTTCAGATTCCGCTTCAACCGATACGATCAGATCATTCGCATTTGCTGAGTCGAAAGCCCCCATAATCAATCCAGATTCTTTTAGCATCTTTATATTGGCTTCTGTCGCCATCATAGCGTATGCATTACTAACACCGGGAAAAGAGCTTAGCTTTTGACCTATCTGCATTAGCTTCAGCGAATCCTGATAGTAGTTTTTTTTTAACGTGCTTATTGTCGCCAACTTTTTCCTCTCTGTAATCCAGGGATCATCACACACTATGCCGCCAAACTATATTTCTTTCCAAAAGCCTTAAGAGCCTCTATAAAACACTCATAGGGAGCTTTTGCGATCCCGGCTCCAATCTGCCCCGCCCCAGAACTTTTATGAACCACCGCACTGTTTATGCTCGGAAGAATCCCGGTTTCTAAAAACCTGCGAATATCGACACCTGTCGGAGTTCCTTTAAAGTCCAAAGCGGGAATTCTAAATGTGGGGTTTTCAAAGAGTGTAATCAGACCCATCTGCTTTGTTATATTCACAGCTTCTTCGAAACCTCCCCCTGCAAAAGAGGCCATCGCAGGCGCGGCGGCAATAGCGAACCCTCCCAGTCCCATTGTTTCGATAATCGAGCTATCCCCAATATCGGGTGCACCCTCACCGGGACCATATCCGGGACTATAAAGAGCATCATGAAGATAAGGAGCAGGCGCTACAAACCAACTGTCCCCCAGCCCGCTAACACGGATTCCGAACTCCGTCCCGTTTCGAGACATAGCGGTCAATACTGTGGAATCTCTTACATGATGGGCTGCATCCATTGCGAGCTTGCTTGCCGTCATCGTAATGTTTAGAAAGAAATGGCTATTTCCCGCAATAAATTTATACGCCTGCATAACGACTTCACGTGACAGATCTATAGAAAGAAGAGGCTCAACGATGCCTTTTAGGAAAAGATTAGTTGAAGCCGAATGACGATTATGACATTCATCTCCCATCTGAATGCCCTGAGCCAGAATATTCCAGATAGAAATGCCTCCCGTTTTAGCAATTACCCTTTTCATTACGGAACCAAACACATCCTTTAGCCAGTTAAGGCGCTGAAGGGTCTCTTTTCCAAAAGCCCCAAACCACAGGGCCTTACCCCCACCTTCATTAAAAGTGGAATAAGCCGTTTTCCCATACGTTGAATCCCTTGTGACAATCACAGGCATAGAAGGGGAGATAACCCCCGTCATCGGACCTACAGCATCATGGTGATGGTTTGGTGAAAGTTTTATTTGATTTGCACGCAGCAGCTCCCCGGCCTTTTGATCGCTATCGGCTAAACCTTCAAATATCAAAGCTCCTCTAAGGGCTCTTCTCATCGGATCGCACATCCCTTCCCAATCAATCGGGGGACCCGCGTGAAGTATAGTGTTTGGGGTCATATCGGGTATTACGTTTAATGCAGTATCGACGTCAACAAGAGTGGGTTCAACAGAAAGTATTCTTTCTATAGCAGTGGTATTGGCCTCCTTAATCCGTTCTGCAAGATACTTAGTTCGCGTGCTTTCTTCTTGCATTCTGATTTCAGCTACCACTAAATTACCTCCTTTGGTCTCAGGACGGTGCAATGGCAAGTATCCATATCAACTTCGCCGGAACATCACCGACATTTTTCCAGCTGTGCTCCAGATGAGTTCTGAAATGAAGACTATCGCCAGGGCCTAATAAATGGGTAATATCTTTCAGCCGAAATTCCATTTTTCCTTGGAGACAGCATACCAACTCTTCTCCGCGATGACTCATAGGCTTAGTGCCGCTTGAGGCTCCTACATCAACAACCGCACAAGCCGCAGTCATAATAAAATCTCCGTACTTCTTTGCAGAGATACCCTGTAGAGTTAATCCCTTCTTAAAAGTTAAAATAGATTCACGCTTTGAGTACGGAACAAAAAAGGCATCATTGTTTTCACTTTCTTCCTCAATGAAATAGCTCACTTTCTTTCCCAAAGAGTCTGCAATTTTCATCATAGTAGTTATAGTCGGCATTATTCCATTCGACTCAATCTTGTGAATCGCAGCGGCAGAGATGCCCGATCTTCGAGATAAGTCCTTCAGAGACAAGCCCGTATCTTTTCGAAGGGCCTTTATCTTTTCTCCCAGCTTTGAGACGATCCTATCTATCTGATTTCTTGCTTCTTCCATTACTCACCTTTTTTGAGTTTAGTTTGTTAAGACCAATAAAAGGCCGAATACTAAGATCCCAGAAAAGTTCTTTTTTGCCGTTATCGTTAACGAAAAAGACCCGATGGCCTAGGGTCACCTTCCCAATCCTTTTACACACTAGATCTAACTTTTCGAATCTCTTCTTAAGCTTTGGAGTGTTAAAGGGTTTCAGAGATAAAATAAATCCAAAACTTGGAAACGAAAGAAACCATTGTTTTAAAGGAATCTCAAAAGGCCTGGGAATTCTGTCGATATAAATCTCCGCTCCCTTGCCGGAACCCTCAAGGAACATCAGTATAGAACCAATAAGCCCGGCCATGCTTATATCCTTTGCTGCATCCGCTAATCCATCCTCGGCTATGAGAGGTAGAAGTTCTAACTGCCCCAAGGCCTCTTCATCACTCAAGCTACTCGAAGAATCCCAGAAGTTAAAACCCGAATAGAATTTCCCATTAAGGTTAGAAATAAAAACCAAATCATCGTCCACCGCGGCATCAAAACTCGAAAGCAGTTTAACGGCTCTACCCAATATGAAGACGGAAACCGAAGAAAAACCGGCTTCCGAAGTTAAGTGTCCGCCAACCAGTGGAACCCTGTAACGGGTGGAATTATCCATAATTCCGCGAAGTACCTGGTCGACTTCTTCAAAATGGGATCCAAATATCACATCTACAACAGCGAGGGGTCTTCCGCCCATAGCGTAGATATCGTTTACGTTTGCAAGAACGGAAGTGCGTCCCGCAAGGTAGGGGTTCGATCTTAAAAGAGGGGGATAGACACCTTCGGCGGCAAGAAGCAGGTAGCCGTTTTGGGTTTTAATTGCAGCCGCATCGTCGCCAAGAATCACTTCGTTACCGTCAACTTCAGAGACTCGGGGCAACAGGTGCCATAGATTTCTCAACTTTTCTTTATGGGCTAATTGAGGTGAAGAACGTAAAGCCGAAATTAGCTCCTGCACTACTTCCTCCCTTTTCTTTTAATCTGAGTTCAGATCCGCTTCCATTAACCGATGAGGAATTCCTTGATATATAATGGGCTCCCCTAGGACTTTCCAGCCCAGTCTCTCAAAGAATTTCACATTCTGGGGTTGAATATATGCAAGGAACTCTTTGCAACCGTTGGACTTCACTGTTTTTACCGCAAATCTCACGAGATTTAACCCTACTCGCCAATTGCGATAATCTGTTGCGGTACTGAGTCGTCCGCCAAACCAGGTGTCTCCCTCTTTTTTGTAGCACCTGACCCCACCTACCACCTTTCCAGTTGATTTTTCTACTGCAACTATGTGTATCGCCCCCTTGTCATGCTCGTCAATATCAGTTTCAGATAATATTTTTTGCTCTTTAACAAAAACATCATCACGAAGACGAAAATACTGTTTTAATTCCATTTCTGTTTCAGCGATTTTAAAGATAAACTCTGACATCTCAACCCATACCCGGCGTCCCGTTCACTATAATTGACATTTTAGTAACTTTATTAAATAAAGTCAACTACTTTGTATAGGTTCAAGACATATGAGACAAAGGAACCGGGTAGTAGTTCTTACATATGTTGCCATTATATTTAAGGATTATCTTAAAATCGACCAATTTATTTGAGCGGTTTGGTCACAACTTAGGTGATCCTGTAGGGTAGGGAAAGCAAACACCACACTTGAATAAGGAGCAGTGCCATGAAGGTGCAGCATTCATCATAAATAAAGTCTTTTTCGTTCTCTCCATAATGTGGAATGTGAGAGCAGAAGCTCCTAAGGAGGAGTTTGGGCAGTATAACATTCCAAATCTTGGGGCCGGGGGTTCGAATCCCTCCGGGTGCGCCAACTTTTTTCTCGCTGCCTAAATGGCCACATACTTGCTTGAAATTCACCAATGTTTCAACCAAGTTTATTAGTGAATCATACGGGTGCGCCTATCTAATAGTAGCAGCAAAGCTTGGATGTCCAAGCATTTTAGGGACCGTTACTGCATTTGCCCCGCTTTCGGTCATTGGAGTTGGTGCTGTATGTCTTAGTTAGGGAAATCCAAGCCCTTCAACACGAGCCTCGATACAAGCCACGCTTAAATGAAGTTATTTAAATTTTATAAGGTGATGGGTCAGTGACTTCACCCATAGCGACCCTCGCGATGTAGGTGAGTACTACGACATCTATATCAACTTTGTAAAAGCCGCAGCTCTATAGACCCTAACGGTCATTTCAAGCACCGATTCTTATGCTCCTAAATTAGAAGTCATGGGCTCAACGACCTTGAGCGGCTCAAAAGCGAAACATGGCGGCAAAGGGCCGGTCTCCCGGTACCCTTTCCCTTTCAACCACATACACTGTCCCCCTATTCCAGATGGTATGAACGGCGGCGTAGTCTAAGAGGTCCTCATTATCGTTTTCGGGCTTCTCATCAAAACGAATTTCACCCGCATTTGGATCATAACTCCCCCATAGATGAGCGCCTACCGCTACCAGCAAATACTCAATCCGTCCCTGAAAGGCGGCGTCGAGTATCTCATGAATGTCGCTTGAGGCCAAGCCGCTTCCGGTGCCCTCAAACCCTTTATATTTGCAAACAGCTTTGTCAATAGCCCTCTCTAGGCGGGGCTGAACTATTTTCCAGGCCTTCTCATGCAGCTGTTCCGGGCTCAGTCTGTCCGGGTTTCCCTCTATGCCTTCATCCACGATGAAGGGGTAAGTGTTAACCTCTTTGTAAATTGGAAACAGGTAATCGACTCCGGCAAGCACAAGAGGTGCGCGTTTGTTCTTCAAATATTCGTGCAAGCCTTTGTCTATCCTATGGAAATACCGAAGCATAGCGTCCTTTGCGTCCGGCTCGGCGCTGGCTCCATGAATGATGGAGTCCCTCTTACCGCCTCTGCCTGTAGTGCCGGAGTGAAAATGAATCTGTTTAGGAATCACGTCATCCCTCAGCGCGTCGGCCAGGTTTGTTGGAACGGTTTCTATATCCAGCTCAGTGACGTTGAAATGTGAGCCGCGTAGCAGCCTTACATCGTTTTGACTGAGAGCCAGCACATAAAATTGGCCCTCTCCGGTGAAAAAGCGAATAAGGGGTTTTATGTGGAAACGGCCCGAGACTATAGCGAGCTCCTCGAATTTTATAGGCAGGCGGAAGCGCTCGAATTTCCGAGGCGAACAAAAAACGGCCAGCCCCTCGCTCTGGTGCCGCCAAAAAGATATGCTATCAATGAGCTTGCGAGCCGGACTGATAAGCTTTTGTATTTCAACCGAGCGAAGCCCCGCAGTCTGTAATTGGCGCTCGGCAGCTCGTATGAGGCTCTTAAATCTAGACGGATTTGTCGTTACTCCTTTATCCGATTTATGAGTGGGCAAATAGATTGATAGGCAAGGCCCCTCATCCACGCTTATAAGTTCTCTCAATTCATCCTTACTGAGCTCGTCCATATTTGACCCCCTCCGCATGAACCGAAAGCTTCACCATGAAACCATGTTTTACTCTACTAATATAATCATTGTTTATGCCCCTATCCACTATCTAATACTAAATACCGAGGGCGGGTATAAACAGCCGGCAGTTCTACCGGCTAGAAAGCTCCGGTGAATATGTAAGTGAGAGATATATTTAGAGTTGCCGCTTCAATAATTTAACATTACAGACTTACTAGAGCTGTATACACATGTTAATTCATCCATGCCCGGACTATCTATTAGATGATATTTTATTCGAAGCCCCGTCAAGGCCCTTTAAAACAATACCACTTTTGTCCTTCGCCAGTGCTTCTGCTGCTACCCTTTCCCCGTGGGCCACAATGCCGTGTGCCATAGGCGTTTTTATATTGTCGCTAACGACATAGAAAGCGCTCTCTGCGTCTATCCACCGCCCGGAGCCGTAATCCCTGACATAGATTCCCCCTAAAGCGCCCCTATCGATATTGTTGTTTTTAAGAAAATGCAGCATGCACCCGATGTCGTCGAACTTCTTTACCCCTCCGTTTTTTAAGACGTATTGTGCGGAGAACTCCCGTTCGTTGATTATCATCTTGCACCTCTCGCAGATGTCCTCTCCATAGAACACCCTGCCCGGCACGGGAGGGCCCTCCTGCCTCTCACAGGAAGCCGCCGCCGCAAAAAATACAATCAACAAAACTGCCGCGTACCTCTTCACTCCTCCCTCCTCCAGACGGTGAAGGACAACATGGCGATGCACAGTGGAACCGCCGTCCAAAGCACCATTACCCCTGAAAGCAGCCAGAACGTACCCGCACTTCCAAACGTCCTGAGGGCGTAGATCCCCACCGGCCCCAGCACTTCAAACCTGGGGCTAAGTGTCATCACCGCGGTCATCTTGAAAACCTCGACCGGGTTAATGACTGCGAGCACGAAAACCTGCCTTACCCCCAAATCCATAGCAATCGTGGTTCCCATGATGCCGAGGTCTCCAAGCACGATGAAGGCTAGCCACAGGAACACCGCCACTCCCATCGCACTGGCCACCTTCCTGGAAAGTGAAGATACTAGAAACCCGACGCTCAGGATTGAGGCCGCAAGAAGGGCCGAGAGCAGCGCCATCATCAGGTACCTCGAGGCGTCTTCACTCCCTCCTCTGAGCGCTGCCACGACACCCGCTAAACCAAACCCCAGAACAATCGAGACCCAAATCGAGATCAGGAGTCCCGTGAACTTGCCGATGAAAACCTCGGACTTTGAAACGGGATGGGACAGGAGGAACGCGAGTGTTTTATTTTCTCTTTCGCCTGATATACTGACGGCGCCCGTGACGATAGAGATTAGAGGAATGAAAAAGAGCACTAGGTTGATGAGGCTTGCAGTAATACGTCCAAACCCCGAGTAACCGCCAAGGCCCCCGCTTGAGGTGGCAAACAACATGACGAGCAGTGCGAGGATGGAAAAGCCCGCTGTGTAGAGAATAAACCACCTGTTCTTAAGCGACTCCCTCACTTCCTTTCTAACCAGAACATTGATATTTCTAATGTCCATCATTACCCCTCTCCGACACTAAGGCCAGCATAAGCTCCTCCATTGATATTTCCTCGACTTTAAAATCCGTTACCGGAACGTTCCGTCTAATGAGGGCGCTCAAAAGACCCATTTTATTTTCCACCGAGGTCTCTACAATCAGGTCCCCGCAGTTGAGCGTAACGGCTTCGTATCCGAGTTCCCTAATAACACTATCGGCGGCGGGCAAGCTGGAAGAGGGTATTTCGAGGTGAATTCGAGTTTTGTGCTCGATCTGCTTCGTCAGGTCATGGGGACTGCATTCCAGCACTATCCTGCCCGAGTTCATCACGACCACCCTGTCCGCTAAAAACTCCACCTCGTCCAATCTGTGAGAGGAGAATAGGATCGTCTTGCCGTTCTCCTTAAAATCCCTTATAAGGCGCAAAAAATCAGTCCTGACAAAGGCGTCGAGATTTGAGGTCGGCTCGTCAAGGAGTAGGATCGGGGCATCGGAGAGCATGGCTATGGCGAAAGAAAGCCTCTGCTTCATCCCTCCGGACAGTGCGGAGCAGTGTTTGCCTGCGTGCTCGGTAAGACCCGTAAGCTCGATCGCCTCCATGATTCTCTCTCTTTTTACGTTGCGCAGGGAGCCGAAAAAACCCACGAGCTCAAGCACGGTCATATCGTAAAAAGCGGGCTCCTGCGGCACGTATCCCATGAGGGCTTTAGTAAGCTTTGAGTTGTCCCTTACGCCGAGCCCGTCAACTATTATCTCGCCTGTGAAATCGAGCACACCGAGAAGGCATTTGATCAAGGTGCTTTTGCCCGCCCCGTTGGGGCCGAGAAGCGCCACGGCCTCCCCCCTTTCCACCGAGGTTGAAACGCCGTCCAAGGCCCTGAGGCTGCCAAAACACTTGCTTACATCATTTATCTTTATCAAACGTCTTTTCCCCTCCAAGGCAGTATTAAATATAAATATATAGCTGCCGACGCAATGATCATAAGGGTTGAGAGACCGAGCAATTTCGGAGAATATCCGCCTCTGTCTGTGTTTACCCAACCGGGAAGCCCGGCCTTAATCAGCGGGTGGTTATCTCTCACCTTCGGCTCGGGCTTGATTATGGGAAACGCCCTTGAAGCGAATTCGATCGCCTCCGAGGCGGGGCTGAACATGAGTATGCGTAGTATCGGATACCTGTCTATAAGGCTCTCGAACAGGCTCTCGGCCAGATAGGGAACCTCTCCCACGCCGTCTCCGTTATCGTCGTAACCAACGTAATCGCTCCAGTGGTTACCCCTGCCAAGCTCAGACCACACGTTCCCTCTCAGGGTACCGCCCCCCCTCACCTCGACCTGCTCAGTGTTGTCGATAATGCTGTTACCCACTATGACATTCCTTTCCACCGCAGGCATAACCGAGAGGCCGATGTCATTGAATGCGATCACGTTTTTTCTCATAATGTTGCGGGAGTCAATGGAGCGGGGCGAATTGTCGATATAGACGCCCACCCTATTCTCGACGAACAGGTTTTCGCTCATAACAACGTCGTCAAGGTCTTTTAACCCTATACCGTATCCGCTCGCCATACCCCTATTCCTTGCAAAAACGTTCCGGTAAAGACGTATCCCGGTGCTGTACATTAAGAAACCGCCTACCAGGTTTTCGCTGAACACGTTTTCAACGAAATGGTTGTCGTTGCTGTACATGTAATGGAGCCCGTACCTGCCTTTCTCGACCCTGTTCCCTT
>JADFKM010000059.1 GCA_022564935.1 Candidatus Dadabacteria bacterium | reverse complement strand
GCCATTCCGTTCCCTCGAACGATGGTTCCCCTAGTATATATTGACGACGTTGTGGGCGCCCACTTCCAGGCCGCAGATAGGGGAAAGCCGGGAGAAAGGTACATCCTGGTGGGGGAGAACATCTCCATTGCCGGGGCGTTCGGAGTGCTAGAGAAAATTACGGGCATAAGCCCGCCTGAAAAGACCGTCTCCCCCCTCATGCTAAAACTCGCTGCGAGCTTTATGGAGCTCAAGTCTTTTTTCACCGGCGCCCCACCCAAGCTCTCCAGGGACGTCATAAGGGCTATGGAAACGGGAGCAATGGGCGACAGCGCCAAAGCCCGGTCCGAGCTGGACATAGAATTCACCCCTTTATATAATGCGCTCCGGAGAACAATCCTCTGGTATAGAGACGAGGGCGAATTTCCCTCCGGCATTAACATTGCCCCCGTAGGGGCGCCTTCATCGACTATGAGGTAAGCCCCGCCTGCTCCGCAAACGGGCACACGAAAGGACGCCCTTGCGGGGAAGCTCGATTTGAAAACACTCAGATTACAAATTCGCTCACACTGACATAATCAAAAAACATATTGGTTTTAGCCGCAAGCTGAAGTATAATGGGAACCGCAGTTTTTAAGGCTGCTAACCGCCTTTGGTTTAAACAGCCTGCCGTTTGCCGAATTAACAATAGCGATTTAATAATAACGAGCTAGCTATAATGTAAGGTGGTATTGTGGGAGGAGCGGATAATATGCCTAAAGCTATATTATTCTTAGTTGCATTTACGCTTCAAATAGCGCTGAGCGTCCCCCTCACCCCCATCGCCATGGCCGAAGAACCCGGCCCCGCAACCCGCGGGCTCACTGCCCAGCAGCAATACCAAAAGGGAAGGGAGAGCTACCTGTACCTAACCCCTATGAGCTTGCTCTCGGCAATCGGGCACTACCACAAGGCTATAGAGGCGGACAAAAACTTCGTCCCCGCTTACGCAGGGCTTTCGGAAGCTTACTCCTATTTGGGCTACCTCCTCATGAATGAGAAAGAAGACTACGAAATCCTTTTTACTTCCGCCTACGAAAACATTCTCATTGCGCTTAAACTGGACGGGTCTTCCCTTGAAACTCAGCGCGCCCTCGCACTTGTTTACCTCTTCCTTAACAGGAAAAACGACACAAGGATGGCCGCCATCAGGGCCCTCAACATAGACCCCAACGACGCCGAAAGCATGTGCCTGCTGTGGGAAGCAAGCGGCGCAAAGCCGGACGACCCCCTCATACACAAGGCCATCAAAATTAATAAAAAACTGGTATTTGCCCACCTAAGGCTGGGCAGGGCTTACTACTATAAACAAGACAGGTACTCAAAAAGCGCAGAGCACATTCGCAAGGCCCTTGAAATCAGCCCCCAGATGGACTATGCGCATGCCTTTCTGGGGAAAGTGTTCAGAAGCCAGGGTTACATGAGTAAGGCCGTAGCGTCGTATCTAAAAGCCATTGACCTGAACCCTACTTACTCCTCGGCTTATATGGACTTGGGAATAACGTTTTTTTATATGGGCAAGATGGAAGAGTGCATTCACTACCAGCAAAAGGCAATATCGCTAAACTCAAGATTTCCGGACACCTACTATTACCTTGCACGAGCCCAGGAAAAAACAAATCAAGACCTAAAAGCAAAAAGGAACTTCAAAAAATTCCTGGACCTCAGCGCACACAGAGACCGTTACGCCTCTCACGTCGCCAGGGCTAAAGAAAGCCTGCACAGGCTCAACGAGGGATACGCCAACCAGTAACGACGCCGAACCCAAACCCGATGCTCAGGGCAGACCTAAGAGCGAAGCGCCGGACTCTAAAATCCGGGAGCGCTATTGAAGTTCCTTTTTCTTTTCCTTGATAAGCTCAAGCAAATACCGTTCTTGAGTAAGGAGATTTCTAACCAGTGTGCTTTGAACATCCCGAGGAGCTTCGAAGTTCTCTCGCACCTTCGCCAGGTTCATTCGCACATCCCTGAGAGTCTACTCTATAATTGCTCTAATTCTTGCTCTTTTCCCATCGCGCTAAGCATCGGTACAGGATTATCCTCTCATATAATACCGTTAAATAGGGGAGGTTTTAACTCTCATCCCTCCGCGCACTTGCCCCGGCGGCATACAAAGCCGCAGCAGCAAATAAACCACCTGGGCACGAATGAGCTTAGTATTGGGAGAAGAAAACGCGCAGGCGATTAGCGCTTATAAACCTCTGTGTCGGGACTGAAGGCGTACCAGGCGAACCAGAAAGTCACGAACGATTTCACCGGGATTCCCCCAGGGCCAGTGGAGCTCACGTAGGTGCCGTCGTTGAAGTGGATCGTAACTTCCTGCCCTCCTACGCCGTCGCTCAGAGGGGTATCTGCCTTTTTGAGCTCGGAAAACGGGTAAGCCTTAGTAGCGCCTCCGGCAACGACAACGAGAATCTTTTCCTTTGGATGATATGCGTCACTTGTTCGTCTGACGGGAAACATCAAGGCTCTGTTTTTCTCATAACCCCTGTAAGGGTCACGGCCGTAGTCGCGACTGTACCCCGTATCCCTGGAGAGAACAAGAGTCCCCGGATGTTTCTGCTTCCATTGCCCCCATGTGGCCAGGGCCGAGGGGAAAAGCCCTATCTTCTGTCCCTTGAGCTTTCCCGAAACGGCCTTAAGGTCGAGCTGTGACCAGAGACTTTTGGTCTGATGGTCGTAAAAAAGGACGTTAGACTGGTACAGAAGACCTGATATGCAGAAAGTAAGGGTGTTGCCGGTACTGTCCCTCCTGTAGACGACCGTGGAGCCGCACAGCGGACAGTACGTCACGAGCACCGGAGCACCGCCGACATCATCGTTTGCCGCCTCATGCCACACCAGAATCCTTAGCGGGTAGGCCTTTTGCACCCCGTTATGGTTAATGCCCGTCACCAGGTCGCCGTCCCCGAGCCAGTCGGCCTCATCGGCCTTCTCGAACTTGGGGTTAAGTATAGCGGGGATGCCGTCTCGCGGAGGCCCGCCCGACATTATCTCGTCCTTCGGTATCAAGCTGCCCGTCACATCGAACCCGTTAAAACCGTCCAAAGCCCTTGAAATAACCGATACCGAGAAAAAAAGGACAGCCAAGCCCACGGCTGACTTCAAGTAGGTTTTCCTCATACTAATTAAGACTCAAAATCAGGTATTAGGTTTCAAGGTGGGATGAGGATTTCAGTTTGGACTGAAGAACTTTCTTGAGCTTCTCTCTGACCTCGGGACTGACAAAGCTGCGCTCCCTCAGCTTTCCCGCCATCTCGAGCATTTTCTT
The DNA here is from genome assembly GCA_022564935.1 of Candidatus Dadabacteria bacterium. Classification (GTDB taxonomy): domain Bacteria; phylum Desulfobacterota_D; class UBA1144; order Nemesobacterales; family JADFKM01; genus JADFKM01. The sequence continues at coordinate 9,433 of JADFKM010000059.1, read as the reverse complement.
ATAAGTATTCACAAACTCAAGACACTCGGGGCACTCGTGGAGATGGGCTTCCAGATCCCGAAGCGTCTCGCCGTCAAGCTCAGACTCTATGTATCCGATAATGTTCTCCACCACTTCACGGCACATCACGCTCATTTTTTCTCCTTATCCCATTCCATAAAGTAGTCCGAAATCTTGTCCCGCAATGCCAGTCTAGCTCTGTGAAGCCTGGTCTTAACGGCCGGAACGGAAATCTCAAGAGTCTCCGCCACCTCGACGTTCGTGAACCCCTCAACGTCCCTGAGGACAAAGACCACCCTGTAGGAGTCGGGCAGCTCCCCGATGGCCCGCTCGATTATCTCCATCGATTCCTTGCCGAAGAGAAAGCTGTCGGGCCTGTCGCTCCAGGCCTTGGGCATTATCTTACCCATAAGGGTGCCGTTATCGTCGTAGGGTGCGTAGCTCTCGAGACCCACTTCCTTTTCATACTTTTTCCTCTGTCTGAGGAAGCTGTAGCTTGCGTTTGCAGTGACCCTGTAAAGCCAGCTCGAAAACTTGGACTGCCCCTTGAATGTATCGAGCTTTTGAATCAGCTGCATCATCACTTCCTGGGAGACTTCCTCGGCGCTGTGATGGTCGCTGGTTATCCGGTAGGCGAGGTTGTAGACATAGCCGCCGTGGCGCTGCCATATCTCGTAATACGCCTCGTGGTCGCCGGTTTTTACAAACTGCTCCACGAGCTCTTCATCGGTAAGCGAGCTCTCCCTCTCGCCCAATGTGGATAAAACGTCCTTGATCTTCTTAAAAAATTGCATCTCTATTAAATGAGCATACTGATTACATATATTAAGACGGAAAAAGAAAACCCCTGATTCAAAAGTGAGCAACCAATACCCTCAATAATAATAATCAAGCAATCTCACGAAGGCAAAACATTCTTTCGCCCGGGTGCTGACGGCTTGTAAAATAAAGAGTATAGGGCGGTGCTGCCCTCCCACCTTTTATTTGAAACTACAGACCGGGGCGTCCCAACAAAAAGCGCTCCGTTTTTTTTTGTTCAAAGCTGTTCTCAATCAACCCAAACCTAACATTGGAGAGATTGAGGACATTCCTTTTTATTGGGCTTTTGCCCCCTCATCTGTCCTCAGCCCGGTACAAATACACATATCGCAGGTTTTATACAGGTGGTTGACAGTGGAGAGGGAAGCGTTGTTAAAAGGTTAAAAAAAGTTGGTAGCGGGGGTAGGATTTGAACCTACGACCTTCGGGTTATGAGCCCGACGAGCTACCAGACTGCTCCACCCCGCATCAGATATGAAGCAAATATGCTATCTCAAGCCGGTGTTTTGTCAATATCGGCGGGGAGCAGTATAAGGACTGCGGTCAATACGCTCAAGCGCCCCCTCCACTATCTCTCCGAAAATCCCATCAGTTATAAATCTTGACGACGTTGTAAAGGGCGTCACGCTCCACAGGGGTGTACCCAGCGTCCTTTATCATGCGTGTGAAGAAATCCCTCGTGTGCCCCACCTCCGAGGTGGCCCCGGCGTCGTGAATGATCTTCTCGCGCAGTATGGTGCCGTCGGCGTCGTCGCACCCGTAGCTGAGCGCCACCTGAGCCGCCTTTTCGCCGAGCGTTATCCAATACGCCTTTATGTGCGGGAAGTTGTCGAGATAAAGGCGCGCAAGGGCGTGAACCTTGAGGTCGTAGGAGCCGGACCGCGGCTTCAGTTCCGACATCCTGGTGTTCTCGGGCTGGAAAAGCACCGGGATGAAGGCGAAGAACCCCCCGGTCTCGTCCTGCAGGTTGCGCAGCCTGTCGAAGTGGTCAACGACGTGGTCATACCTCTCGATATGGCCGTAGAGTATGGTGGCGTTCGAGGGGATGCCGACCCGGTGCGCCGTCCTGTGTATGTCTATCCACTGGAGGGACTGCGTCTTGGGGGCGCAGATTTTTTTCCTGACCTCCTCGGAAAAAATCTCGGCGCCGCCCCCGGGAAGGGCGTCCACTCCGGCCTCCTTCATCGCGAGCAGCACCTCCTCGTGGGAAAGGCCGCTTATGTCGCTGAACCAGTCTATCTCGACTGCTGTGTATGCCTTGACGTGCACTGCTGGGTACCGCTCCTTTATCATCCTCACGATGTCCAGGTAGTGCTCGAAGGGCCAGTCGGGATGGAGGCCGCCCACGATGTGCACCTCCCTAAGCTCCTCATTTAACAGCGAGAGAATCCGCTCCGAATTGAGCTCATAGGCGTCGGCCGACTTCGCAGTCTTGGCGAAGGCGCAGAATTTGCACGAAATGGCGCAGATGTTGGTGGGGTTCACGTGGCGGTTCACGACGAAATAGACCCTGTCCCCTTCCCTCTTGCGCTTCGCGTAGTCGGCAAGCAGCCCCACGGTGTTTAGGTCGGAGGTGTTGAGGATGGTCATCCCGTCCTCGAAGCTCAGGCGCCCGCCGCTCTCTACCTTTTCCGCAATGTCAAGCAGCTCCGGGTCCCTTGCGAACCTCTCTATGTTTTCCAGTATTGTTCCCATCTTGAACTCACCTTCTCCTTCACGTCGTCAGACATCTCAATAACATCAGGATACCATTTTTTAAAGGTGCAATCTAAACCCATCCTGCCGTCGTACAGAACCGCCGAGCCGCGAAGCTCGGTCTTCTCAAAGAACACGTCCAGATACGGGTCAAACCGCGTGAACATGCCCCAAATAAGCTCGGTTTCGTCTTCGAGGTCTATGTCGGGGCTCTGCGCCACGATTATCCTTACGGCCTCGTAGCCAGGAGCCTCGAACAGCGCCCGTATCGTCTCCTTGGGGTTTTGCTCTACAACAATGTGGAGCATGCCGCCGGGGAGAAGCTTGTAGTCCTTGATGCCCTCGAGCTTCTCCCTGGGGTCGGGAACGGTCTTGGGCGGACGCTTACGCTTCCTGTCCCCTTTGGGGCGCCTCACGGCGTTGATGCCCATCTTGCTCCCCACGTGTATCTTGCCACTCGTGAAGTCCAGGGTGTCGAGCGGAGCCCAGGGTATGAGCAGGAAATCCTCGCGCGGGTCGAAATTCTCCCCTATCTCTTCTAACACCGCATTAAAGTCCCTGGGGTCTACTTCGCTTGAGACCATTACCATGCACTTGGTCAGAAGGAGCTGTCCCGTGCCCCAGAGGGCAAGCATGGCCTTGACGGCGTTCTTCGGATACCGCTCGTCAACGGCAACCACCAGCAGGTTGTGGAACCCCGCCTCCGGATAAGCCCACATATCCTTTATCTCCGGGTTGATTATTCTCACGAGGGGAGAGAACATGTCGGCCGCCGCCATCCCGAGGAAGATGTCTTCCTTCGGGGGCTTGCCCACAATGGTGGCTGGAAACACGGCGTTAAGGCGGTGGGTTATCTCGCGGAGCTTGAACACGGGGAAATCGGCCTCCATCGAGTAGTACCCGAAGTGGTCTCCGAACGGGCCTTCTTCTCTCAGCACCCCTTTCGGTACAACGCCCTCTATAACAAACTCGGCGTTCGCGGGAACCCTGTAAGATATTGTTTTCCCCTGAACCATCGGAATGGGACTGCCCCGCAAGTAGCCTGCAAACGCCAACTCGTCCATGCCTTCGGGAAGGGGCGCGATCGCGGTGAAGATCATCTTCGGGTCGCCCCCCAGAATCACCGCCGCTTCCAGGTCCCTGCCCAGCTTTGCGGCCTCGTGGTAATGGGCGGCGCCGCCCTTGTGGGGGTGCCAGTGCATCCCCGCTGTAGTGCTGTCGTATATCTGCATCCTGTAAATGCCCAGGTTCCTCCGTCCGCTGAGCGGGTCTTGGGTGAGCACGAGGCCGATCGTAATGAACCTGCCCCCGTCCTTGGGCCAGCACTGCATTATCGGCAGTCTGTCTAAATCAGGCTGCTCCCTCACCTCTTGCACGGGCCCCCGGCCCACATTGGTCGTCCTCATATGAATAACCTTGAGCGACTTTGGAAGCACCTTAAAAAGCCCCTTTAAGGACGGAGGGCTGAGCTGCTGGAACATCTCGACAAGCTCTTCGCCCACCTCGCGGGGCTTTCGTCCGAGGGCGAGCGCTACCCTCTCCTCAGTTCCGAAGAGGTTTATGGCCATGGGAAACGCAGAGCCCCTTACGTTCTCGAATATGAGCGCCGGGCCCCGCTCCCTTATGATCCTGGTGGCTATCTCGGTGACCTCGAGTATGGGGTCGACCTCGGCCTTGATGCGCGTGAGGTCGCCCATGTCCTCGAGGCGCGAGATGAACTCCTGAAGGTTAGAAAAATCCCTTTTACCCATAACTCCACATTTTACCTTATCCAACGGGCAGAGGTAGTGAGATATTTGACAGACTCAACTGTCACATGACTCGGCAAACTAGGGTTTTATTACAATAGTAATAAAACGACAGGAGTCGTTACAATAAGATAGCTCGATTCGAACCCGGAATAACAGATTAGCTCACTCAAGCTCCTCGTGTCTCCAGCCGCCTTCCCCGTTGTCATCACGGGCGCCTACCACTGAGAGCACTTTGTTCACAAACCCCTCCACCAGGTCATCTATGCTCCGGGGGTTGCGGTAATGAGGGGGACAAAGGGGCATGATGACCACCCCCTCGCGCGACAATTTGAGCGCATTCTCAAGAGCTATTGAGTCGAGGGGCGTCTCCCGCACGGCAAGTACGAGCTTCCTCCTCTCCTTGAGTGCAACGCTCGCTATTCTGGTAATCAGCGTGTCGGCTACGCCGGAGGCGATCTTTCCCAAAGTAGAAACGGAGCACGGGATTATGACCATAGCGTCGAAGTGGTTGCTTCCAGAGGAAAATGGGGAGGCCAGGTCGCGGTCGTCGAAAGACTGCTTCACCCACGGAGCCAGTTCCTCGACCTTAAGGCCCAGCTCTTCGAGCAGCACCCGCTTTCCCCATTTGCTCGTAATGAGAAACTTATCGTCTGGGCAGCGCCTCAAGAAATCGACGCCGTATATCGAGCCGGATGCTCCTGTAATTCCAACTATAGTTCGCATTTTAGGGTAAGTATATCCCGGATAAAATGAAAAAGAAAACACTGAAACCGAGCAGAGCGTTCACTTTAAAAAAGACAAGGTCTACGTCCGAGGACTTCAGGTGCTCGAAATATAGCAGAAAGCCCGTTATGAGAAGCAGGAACACCGAAGAGATGTTCCTGAACTCGGTCACATAAAGGGCGAGCAGGAATAGGAACGATACCCCGTGGAGCACGGCCGATACCCTTAAGGCCCTTTCCCTTCCGTAAGCGGCCACGAGGGAGTGTATGCCCGCGCTTTTGTCGAACTCCTCGTCGACTGTGGCGTAGATAATGTCGAACCCCGAAACCCAGAACAGTGTGAAAAGGCCCAGAAACAGCGCCGCTCCTAAGCCCTCCAGAGAGCACGTGACCGCAACAAACCCCCCTATCGGGGCGAGGGCGAGTCCCAAGCCCACGCCGAAATGGCAAAAAGGCGTGAACCGCTTGAGGTAGGGATACAATGTGAAAACCGCAAGCGGTACAGGGGATAAATAAAACACGAGGTCGCATATCAGGTACGCCGCGAGCAGGTAGATGAGAATTCCCGCCGTCATGACTCCCGCCGACTCCATGGCGGTTATCTTCCCCGAGGGAAGCTCCCTGCCCTTCGTCCTCGGGTTGAGGGCATCGATTTTGTAGTCAATGACCCTGTTCAGCGCCAGAGCCGCCGTCCTAGCCCCGAAGCCGGCCAGGATTATGAGTGCGAGCGTTTTAGCGGCCGGCATGGATTTATATGCAATGAACGAGCCCGAGAGTATCAGGGGGAGGGAAAAAAGGGTGTGCTCGACCTTAACGAAACTGCCGTAGTTTTTGAGCCGTTTCATAATGGGTTGTGAGGGATTTTACCAGGGTTTGAGTACCAATTCGAGGCAGTTCATTTACGCCTCCATGCCCTCTTAATTCCAAAAAAGTCCCGGCAAGCGCCAAATATGGTCTTCAGTCCTATCTTGGATAAAAGGTAAGAAATTGAAAAAGCATCTTGACAAAGTTCTTAGGATTTTATATTGTGTAGAAAGTGGCATAAAGTGGCATAGATTGGCTATTAGTTGGAATAGGGATTAAAAACAGATAGTTCAGCAATCACAAGAGGGAAGTGGCAGATAATGAATTTATCCGCCGGCAAATAGAATTTCTAAAGTGGCACAAAGTGGCATCACTGGAAAACTTGATGTTCAGAGGACGATACGAGCACACGATGACTGACAAGGGTCGTGTGAGCGTGCCGTCCAAATTCCGGGAGGTTATGAGGAGCAAATACTCTGAGGAGACCCTCATAGTAACGAATTTCGATAAATGCCTCATGGCCTATCCCATAACGGAATGGAACGAAATAGAGAAAAAGGTTGTGGAATTTCCCCAGTTTAAGCAGGAAGTTATATCCTTCCTCAGGTATCTTATGGGGAGTGCCGTCGACTGCCCGATTGACGGACAGGGAAGAATCTTAATCCCGCCGTCATTGAGGGCCGGAGCAGGAATTCAAAAAGAAGTCACCCTCATAGGAATGCTGAACCGCTTCGAGATATGGGGAAAAGAGGTTTGGGAAGCCGAAGAAGCGGAGCGGGCATTTGAAAAATTCAGGAAAAGCACGGAAATTCTGGTGGGAGACGGCCTATAAACCAATTAAAGGCGGCGTTAAAAATCGAATACCCGATCCATACCTCGGTAATGCTGGTGGAAGTCATGAAGCTGCTCCGCCCCGTTCCGGGAGGCCTGTACGTCGACTCCACCGTGGGAATGGGCGGTTACTCCGAAGCCATACTGGAGCTAACCGATGGACAGGCAGATATAATAGGCATTGACTCTGACCCCGAGGCCCTGACATACTCACAATCAAGACTGGCCAAATACGGCTCCAACGTACGCTTAATACATAATAACTTTACCGAGATTGACACAGTCCTGGCCGAATTGGGAACAGGTGAGGTCGACGGCATAGTGGCCGACCTCGGTCTTTCTTCACACCAGATCGAATTGAGCGGGAGGGGTTTCAGCTTTCTCAGGAACGAGCCGCTGGATATGCGAATGGACCCGACCCTTGAGGTAACCGCCCGGGACATCGTTAATGAAACGGACGTGGAGGGGCTCGCAAACCTGATTAAAACATACGGCGAGGAGAAATGGGCGACCAAGATCGCAAGGGCCATCGCTAAGGCAAGAGGGCAGAGACCCATTAATACTTCTCTTGAGCTTGCTAACATAATTTCGAGCTCCATACCAAAGAAATTCCATCCGCGCTTCACTCACCCGGCCACAAGGACTTTTCAGGCTATTCGCATAGCGGTGAACAACGAGCTCGAGAACATTAAGGTGTTCTTATACAAAGCCGTTCCGCTGCTAAGGCCGGGAGGAAGGATAGCGGTAGCGTGCTTCCACTCTCTTGAAGACAGGATAGTTAAGAACGTTTTCAAAAAGCTGGCAGCCTCGTGCACGTGCCCGCCCGAGCTTCCAGAATGCTTATGCGACAAAAAAAGCTGCTTAAACATACTGACCCGAACCCCCTTGCAACCCGGTATTGAAGAGGCAATGGAAAACAGGAGGTCAAGGAGCGCAAAATTACGAGCCGGGGAGAGAATATAAAATGAACATTTCAACTTATAAGAACACACTTCGGAAATCCGAAGCCCCGAAACCCTCACCATCAAAAAAGATCATCATACTCATAGTGCTCGCAGTGTTTGTCGCCCTGGGCTACATACACCTGAAGGTGGAGGAAATAAAGCTTGGTTACGGAATATCGGAAAACAAGCGGAAAGAAGAAAGGCTGATAAGAGAGAACCAGATAATGCTCTCGGAATACATGAACCTGAAACGCCCTTCACGTATAAGTAAAATCGCCCTCGATATGGGATATAAGTTCCCCACACAGGAAGATGTAATATATACGGATCAAATCACTATTATCGGTGAGGGGAATGAATAGAACACCCAAGGCCGGCGCCGCTTACAACCCCAACCCCCCCTCCAGGCTCCCAATAAGAATAAAATTTGTGTGCTCTATAATACTGTTACTGTTCCTTGCAATAGCGCTCAAGGCCTTCGAGCTTCAGGTGATAAACAGAGACCTCGCCATCGACATCGGCACTAGACAGCACAAAACCCTTTTCACCTTGCTCTCTCGGCGCGGAAAGATTCTCGACATAAACAACAAAGAGCTGGCAATGAACGTGGACACCCAGTCAATTTACCTCCGCCCTAAAAACATCACCGAGCCGGACGTTTTCGTTGCGGAACTCTCGGCTGCGCTGTCCATACCCGAAGAAGAGCTAAGGAACGCCGTGATTTCCGACAGGTCTTTCAAGTGGATTAAGAGACTGGCGGACAACGAAACTGCGGCAAAGATAAAGAGTTTGAATATAAAAGGGGTCGGGTTTCTAAAAGAGCCAAAGAGGTTTTACCCGAACATCCACCTTGCAGGCCAGTTAATAGGTTTTACCGATGTGGACTCCAAGGGAATTGAAGGGCTTGAGTACTATTATGACGACATACTGGCGGGCAAAGCCGGGGAAATAGTCGCTAAAAAGGATGGACACGGAAGGGAGATTATAGTCGAGCCCGATGAGCTGGACCCCGGAACAAGCGGCAATGACATTGTACTTACCATCGACTCCAACATACAATACATAGTGGAGCAGGAACTCAAGAGTGGGGTCGAGAAGTCCCAAGGAAGCAAGGGCATTGCCGCCCTGATGAACCCTGAGACCGGCGCTGTGCTGGCCATGGCCTCCTACCCGTTTCTCGACATCAACAATAAAGGCGACTACCCGGAAATCACTCAGCGAAACCTTCCCATCTGGTACTCGTTTGAGCCAGGCTCGACACTCAAGATATTTCTCGTAACCGCCGCTCTGGAGGAAAACAAAGTGCTTCCCTCGACCACGTTCGACTGCCTGGGAGGCAGAAGGAAAGTGGGCAACACGGTTATTAACGACCTAAAGCCATACAGGGAATTGACGATATCTGATATAATAAAGTTGTCGAGCAACGTCTGTGCTTCTCTTCTGGCCGAAGAGCTTGGAAAGGAGTTGTACTACGATTACTTAAGCAAATTCGGGTACGGCGTAAAGACCCGCATCGATATGCCGGGAGAATCGACAGGCAAGCTCATACACTACAGATTGTGGGGGCCTGTGGAGCTGGCAACTCACTCATTCGGCCAGGGCATATCTGTGACTGCGATTCAACTTGCCACAGCCCTCTCGGCAATAGCTAACGGCGGGTTTTTAATGAAGCCTTACATAGTACAGAGGATAATCGGCCGCAACGGCTCCAACTACAAGGAAATAAAACCCTTTGTTGTCAGAAAGGTTCTCTCCTACGACACCACACAAGCTGCTACAAAAATGCTTGAAGGAGTGACGACACGGGGCGGCTCGGGAACCAAAGCGGCTGTGCCCGGGTACAGGATTGCGGGGAAAACCGGAACCG
>JADFKM010000097.1 GCA_022564935.1 Candidatus Dadabacteria bacterium | reverse complement strand
AGGCTTGTCCGGCTTGGGGACAAAGACAATTTCTGGGCCATGGGCGAAACCGGCCCCTGCGGTTACTGCTCGGAGATTTATTACGACCTGGGCGAGGGTTCCCCTGCAGGCGGCTTAACACTGGCCGAAGACCCTGAATCCGAGCGGTACCTCGAGGTCTGGAACCTCGTTTTCATGCAGTACGACAGGGATTCGGAGGGCAGACTCAGCCCGCTCCCCAAACCGAGCATCGATACCGGGATGGGGCTTGAGAGGTTAACGTCCATACTGCAGGGGGTGAGGAGCAACTACGATACCGACCTCTTTAGGGGGATAATAAACAGGGTCGAAGAGATCTCCGGGCTGAGCTATGGCTCTAGAGATGAGGGGGATATTTCGATGAGGGTTGTGGCCGACCACTCCCGCGCGGTCACCTTTCTAGTCTCCGACGGGGTTCTCCCATCTAACGAAGGCCGCGGCTACGTGTTGAGGAGGATATTGAGGCGCGCCGTGAGGCACCTTAGAAAGCTGGGAGTGCAGGAACCGAGTCTGCATCTGCTCACCGATGACGTGCGTAAAACAATGGAGGGCGCCTATACCGAGCTCCCGGAAAGGTTGAGCTTCGTGCAGGAAGTGCTCAGGAACGAGGAGGAGCGGTTCTTCGAGACAATAGACCGGGGTCTCGAGCTTTTAAGCACCGAGATAGAGAAGCACGGCGGCAAGGATGAGCTGCCGGGTGGAGTCGTTTTTAAGCTTTACGACACATTCGGCTTCCCTCTTGACCTTACCGAGGACATAGCGAGAGAAAGCGGCCTGGGGATAGACCAGAGGGGCTTTGAGGCGGAAATGGATAAGCAACGCGAGAGGTCGCGCAAGTCGTGGAGGGGCTCCGACGAGGAGCAGCTCAACTCCCTTTACAAGGAGCTCGGCTCTGGGGATTTTTCTGTAGTATTCACCGGTTACGATAGAACAGAGGATACCGGAAGGATAGCCGTAATAATCAAGGACGGCAGCCTTGTTGACGGCGCCGATGAAGGGGATACGGTTGAGATAATCACGCATACTACGCCGTTTTACGGGGAAGCCGGAGGGCAGGTCGGCGACAGGGGAGTCGTTGAGGGCGAATACGGCACGGCGTCAGTGCTTGACACACTGAAGCCCTTGACGAACCTTATCGTACACGTGGTGAGGGTTGATAGGGGTAAACTGTGGGCGGGCGATGTGGTCTCGCTGAGGGTGGACGGGCGCTTCAGGCAGGGCGTCCGGGCTCATCACACCTCTACTCACATCCTGCACGCCGTGCTGCGCGAGGTGCTCGGCGACCATGTACATCAAGCGGGCTCCCTGGTGGATTCTGCGCGCCTGAGGTTTGACTTCTCCCATTTTGCCTCTATAGACGAGGGGACCGTCTCTGTGATCGAGGAGTTGATCAATGAAAGGCTCAGGGGGGACGATGAAGTTGTGACAGTGACTGATGTGCCCTACGACGAGGCCATAAAAGGCGGGGCCATGGCTATATTCGAGGAAAAATACGGCGACAGGGTGCGGGTTGTGAACATCGGGGATTACAGCAAGGAGCTTTGCGGAGGCATCCACCTGAGCAGGACGGGCGAGCTGGGGCTTGTGAAAATAGTTCATGAAACCTCCTCCTCGGCGGGCGTTAGAAGGATTGAGGCCCTTGCCGGGGAGGCGGCCTGGAAGTTTATCAAGGGTCAGGAGGCCTCTATTCACGAATCTGCCGGCATCTTGAAGGTGTCTCAGTCCGACCTTGTGTCTAGGGTCAAGAAACTGGTCGAGGAGAACGAGCGGTATAAGAAGGAGCATGCATCGTTAGTGGACAGCCTGTCGGGTGAGAAGGCGCGCGAACTCCTCAAAGACCTCAAGGATATTAACGGCGTCAAGCTGCTCAGCGCCGAGGTAAAGGGTGCGGGGCCCGACGAGCTGAGGAAGATTTGGGATGATGTGAAAGAGTCCATCGGGGCCGGGCTCGCAGTTTTAGGAAGCCGGGACGATGGAAAGGCCTATCTGCTTGTCGGGGTGAGCAAAGGCCTCAAAGACAGGTTCCATGCAGGGCGGATCGTAAAAGAGCTGGCCCCTGTGATAGGAGGCGGTGGAGGCGGGCGGCACGATATGGCTCAGGCCGGAGGCTCTCAGCCCGATAAGCTTCCCGAAGCGCTGTCGAAGGCCGCTGAAATGATCAAGGACTCTTAAATCCGGTTGTGCGGGTGTTACCGGAGTTGCGGGGGAAGCTTTTGTGGCGCGCTCTTCTCTTAAAGGACGTAACGGAGGGGGGAGGTCTATAGAGCGCTTCGCAGTGCTGAGCTTACTAGGCTCACACATAAACACGTTCCCCTCACAGTTTTTCACTCACTTACACCCCTCTTTTTCAATACAGACCTGACCTTTTTCAGTGCGGCGCTCTCAATCTGTCTTACCCTCTCCCTCGAGATGTTCAACTCGCTTCCGAGCTCTTCCAGGGTCTTGGGTTTTTGTGAAAGCACTCTGTTTTCAAGGATATACTTCTCCCTGTCTTTAAGCTCTTCCAGTGCGACTTCCAGACCGCTTTTTAACGCTTCACTCTCTTGAGCTTTTGACAGTACTTGCTCCTGGTCAGCGGCCTCGTCCACCAGGAAGTCCATGTGAGAAGTTTCGTTGTCTATCTGAGCGTCGAGAGATAGGTCTCTGGTGGCCATTCTTTTATCCATTGAAACGGCCGCTTGTTCCTTGACCCCTAGCTCTTTTGCCAGGGACTTGTAGTCCTCGGGGCTGAGCCTTTCATCTATAAGGTTCATCTTCTGCTTCGTCGAGCGAAGCTTGTAAAACAATTTTCGCTGTGATTGGGTGGTTCCTACTTTAACAAGGCTCCATGTCCTGATGATGTAGTTCTGTACATAGGCCCTTATCCACCATACTGCGTATGTGATAAGCCGGTAACCTTTTGTGGGGTCGAACCTCTTCACGGCCTGCATGAGGCCAATATTGCCCTCCTGGATGATATCCATGGGGTTTAGGTCGTAATTCCTGTATTCGTTAGCTATTTTTATAACGAACCGCAAGTTGCTCGTAATAAGCTTGCGGGCGGCTTCAAGGTCGCCCGTCTCCCGGTATTTCATTGCCAGCTCGTACTCTTCCTTCCTGGATTGTACCGGGTAGTTGGTTATTTCAATGAGGTATCTCTCAAGAGAAGTGGATGGAACCGGCAGGAGTGATTTTATTTTATTTTTGTCTTCTTTAGACTCGCTTTTCTGTTTTTTGGGCATATGGAGAAGAGATATTCCCTGATTAGGTGGGAATATCGATTAATAAATTAGGAGCTTGTATAGAAGGGCACTAACTCCTTTTCAAAATATTCCTTATAAGCACCCTTAAATCCTCATTTCTTTTGTTAAATCTGAACCCCATTTCTTTTAAGAACAAATACTAATGCGTCCTGCTTACTCCATAGT
>JADFKM010000096.1 GCA_022564935.1 Candidatus Dadabacteria bacterium | reverse complement strand
ATCTGCATTTTGAGCATCGTAATTTAGCTCTTCTGATCTTCTAGCTCTTCTTGTTATCGCACCTGGGACAACTTTTATTTTTCATGCCACTATTCTATACTTTTAGTGGCTAAAATGTCACTTTACCATTTATTATATTGGTGGTTACCTTCTTCAGGGAAGCTTCCACTCCCCCCACCAGATTGAATATCCCTGCGGGGTCGGTCCAACAATGTTTGAGTGGACGCCGTAGAATTTATTGTTTCCTTTGAGGCCGGTATATTTTCCGGTCCCTCCCGTCCACTGGAAGTCGCCATCGCACTTTTGGGACTGCCTTTGGAGCCTTTGCACTTCCACACCAAATAGGCTTGATCGCCGTCCCAATCGGTGATGGTACAGTATCCGTGGGCGTTGCTTACCCCCTTGATGAAGTCGTCCGCACCGGGGCAAACAACTGAGGCGTGATGAAGGAATCCTTTGCCGGCGTCATTGAACACCGTTCCGCTGAACTCCCCCATAAAGAACCCGTGATCCTTCCCGATCTCATACACTTTTCCTACGGCGAACCATCCGAAGTGGATGGAATAGGTACCCTTTTTCTCCAATGAAAAAGCGGATGAAGCCGGGAAAATAAAAGCAACGGCTAAAAAACCGAGAACAAACTTTCTCATGGTTTTTCACCTCCTTTGTATTGGTTTTTATTACATACCTCTATGCTTTCTATGGAGAATAAAAAATCGAGCTCGGTTTGCTTAACTGAAGCTCGTTTTTTTGTAATATCAAAGGGTCTTGTTCTTGTTAGAATGAAACAGTTATTAGTCATACCTTTTGTAATCGGAAAAACTTTATTTTGGGTATGGAGATGAAAAAGCAATCCCGTTCGTACCCGATAAAACTCTAGATGAACCCGATTCTGATTATAGAAAACTTCACAATTCTTTATCAAATATTTAAGTACCCTAAATGTTTGGAAATTAAGTTAATGTATAAAAATTACATTTTTATGATCCCCAAAGCGGTGGGGGAGTGAATAGAAAACTGTAATATCTACACAATCATGTAGAAGTTTTAGACAAACCAGCGCCGAAAATCCTTGAGTTTATCCGTTAATCGCTTACTATAACTAGGGTTATTTTAAATAACCGGAAGTAGCAGTCTAAATGCAGAACCAGACGGAAGAATTTTCTCTCATAAGAAGGCTGCCCCCTTATGTGTTTTCCATAGTAAACGATCTTAAGATTAAGGCCAGGGCAAGGGGAGAGGACATTATTGACCTGGGAATGGGCAACCCGGACCAGCCCACGCCCAAGCATATAGTCAGTAAGCTGATAGAGGCGTCAAGGAACCCCAGGAACCACAGGTATTCGTCTTCTGCGGGGATCCCAAAGCTCAGAGACGCAATCTGCGCCTGGTACAAAAGGAATTACGACGTCGAGTTGGATCCCGACTCGGAGGCGGTTGTGACAATCGGCTCCAAAGAGGGTATTTCCCACCTTATGGTTTCGGTACTGTCCCCGGGGGAAGTCGTGATCGTTCCCAGTCCGAATTACCCCATCCACAGCTACTCGGTAATCATTGCCAGGGCGGACGTTAAGAGCGTCCCATTATCCGACGGCGCCGCTCTGATGCACTCTATCGAAAGCGCAGTGAAGGAGATTTGGCCCAGGCCTAAGGTCGTAATAGTATCATTCCCCCACAATCCTACGACCGCGGTTGTCGACCTTGATTTTTTCCGGAATCTCTATGAGCTTGCAAAGGAAAACGGGTTGATAGTGGTCCATGATTTTGCCTATGCCGACCTGTGCTTTGACGGGTACAAGGCTCCCAGTTTCCTCCAGGTGCCCGGGGCCAGGGAGGTGGGGGTGGAATTTTTCTCCCTTTCGAAAAGCTACAGCATGCCGGGCTGGAGGGTGGGTTTCATGGTCGGAAGCCCCAAGATCGTAGCCGCGCTGAAGAGGATAAAGAGCTATCTGGATTACGGGATATTCCAGCCGATTCAGATTGCCGCAATCAGCGCTTTAAACGGCACTCAGGGCTGCGTCGGGGAGATTAGGGACAGGTATATGGATAGGAGGGATAAGCTTATCGAAGGGCTGGGGCGGGCAGGATGGAATATCCCCAAGCCCAAAGGCACTATGTTTGTGTGGGCGGAGATTCCCGAGGAATATAGGGACATCGGCTCCCTTGAGTTCTCCAAATTGTTGATCAAGGAGGCGAAAGTGGCCGTATCTCCAGGGGTAGGGTTCGGCAATCACGGCGAGGGTTATGTGAGATTTGCGCTAGTGGAAAACAACCAGCGAATTTTGCAGGCCGTGCGAGGGATTAAAAGACTTCTCATCAGCAAATAAGGCCAGAGGGGTTTGGGGCTTAATAGCTGTAGTTAAAGAATACGTCTCCCCCGGAGTCAACTCCTCCGATTCTGCTCTCTACCGTGAGGAAATCGAACAACTTTAGCTCGACCTTAAAGCTGTTCTGAATTATATCATTGGTAGACAATTTTGTTTGCCTGAGGCTCCTTTCATAAGCTAGGTATAAGAAATCCGTTACATATTTTCCCACCTCGATTTGGCTTTCAGAGAATTCCCTCTGACCGCCTGTGAAGGTGATCACATCGAGACCGAATTTTTCCCCTACTATATCTTTGATTTGCCCTGCTGCCATAAAGCCTACCATTTCCGCTACCTTGCCCTGAAGGGACGCCCTTTGGCCCGGGCCGAGATTTTTTGCCGAGGTGCCGAAGGCAAGGTACGAGAAGATCTCGCTTTCTTCCATGGATGGCTGGCTTGAAAGTTTTATAACAGGCTTAAGGCGTGTTCCGCTAATTTTTACATATATGTTTACGTTCGAGATTTGATGAAGCGCCCTAATATCAAGGAAAGGATTGATCTCCGGGTCCCCTCTGAAACTGAACTTGCCTTCCTGGAGCTTAAAGAGCTTGCCGAAAAGCTCATACGTCCCGCGCACTATGCTTATGTCTTCGCCCATTATTATCATAGAGCGGCCGTACTCTTTAAAAACATGGACGTCTCCCTTGACCTCAATGTTAGCCCCTTGTCCTTTTATCCACACATTGCCGGGGGTGGAAAGTTTAAGGTCCAACGAGACGCGCTCCTTGAAATAGTCGTGCTCGGAGGAATCAATAAGGTAAAACTCCTCCTCTTCCTCGTCAACAAATTTAATTTCTTTAAGCTGCCTTGAGGGCAGCTCGGGCAGCTTTACTTTGGCTTTAGTGACTTTCACATCCCCTTTGATCTCCGTTTTGTTTTCGTATCCTAAGATGTCGATTTTCCCGTCCAGGAATGCAGTAATTCCCCGCGGTTTTACCTTTATGCGATCGAGCTTACCCTTTAGTTTGTAAGAGTAGTCCGTCAGGTCGATTTCTCCTTCGAATTGTCCCTGCCCCTTCTCCGAATGAACAATAAGGGATTTCAGGTAGCCCCTTTCCCCTT
>JADFKM010000095.1 GCA_022564935.1 Candidatus Dadabacteria bacterium | reverse complement strand
GTGATGGCGTGGAGTACCGCCGGGAGGATGAGGGTATTCCACGCCATTCTTTGTTTCATGGGCTACACTTTTATTGTTACATCCCTGATGGGAAAAATGAGGGTGTAGGTTCCAGATTTTTTCCTCAGACACGGTTTTAATTATATAATTTCATAGTCCTTAATGTGTGCGCAGTCTGTGCGGCAGGGGGATTTAGAATGCTACCCAGCGGAGTATGTTGCTTGCCGGCTACTGGGGGAGGGGGGGGTAAGCCGGTTTTTGATAAAGCGGTTTGCAGTTGCTCCGGTGTTTTCATCTTAGCATTCCCCGTACCGACGATTTGTTTGATATCGATTTTATAAGGGGTATTAATGGACTTTTTTGATCCGCTCAGGATTTATGAAGCGCCGGACATAATTAAGTCGCTGATGTTGTTCAGACGAATTAAGAATGAGCTTTACGCCTTGCTTGAACGAGCCGATATGCCCTATCCTCTGCGCGAGCGGGTTTTGCATGCAAACAGCGGGAGCCTGAAGGTAACAGACGCCCACATCCTGAGGCGCCTGCTCGCCGAGTACAGGCCCGAGACCGTCCTTGAAGTCGGAAGCTTTTTAGGCTTTTCGACGCGCTGGCTTCTTGAGTGCTCCAAGGGCTGGGGCGCCGCGGTCACGGCCGTTGACCCGAATATCCGCCACCGTATTTTTGACGACCCGCTTGGGTTTGTAGAGAGTTTGAATTCGGGGTTCGTTCCCAACAGCTTGGAGATAGTAAGGGGATTTTTCGGCCCCTACGACGACTGCGTTTACTACCATTACGAGCACCACGAGCCAAAGCAGAGCAGGGACTTCGTCGACCGGCTCCTTGACGGAGTGCAGGTTATAGACAAAGACTGGCATGGGAAATACGACTTCATTTTTATCGACGGCAATCACAGATACGAAACGGTCATGTCGCATTTCGAGATAGCCGCCCGGCTGCTTAATGTTGGCGGCTGTATCGTTTTCCATGACGCCCTGTCCTGGGAAGGGGTGAGCAGGGCGCTCGAAGAGCTTGGGGCTGAATACTCAGGCATGGCCGAAGTAAAGATATACGGTGGCCTCGACCGTGTAGTATTGAACAAACTGTTCGGTAAGCTCAACGACGGCATCGGCGTTTTCAGGTTGTTGTATGATGCGAGTGCTGTGGTATGAGCCCGGCTATTCTTGCCCGAACGCAAGCTACGCTACGAGCAGCGGCAGGACCAGGTCTCCCGGAAGCGCCTCCAAAGGCGTCGAGCTCCATTTGCCACCTTGGGCACTTTGTCCACCGCGCCCACAGCCACGACCGCCATCAATACGGCGCCGAACCAAACCGCCCATCAGTCCTCGAGCTTCCATAAGTCGCTCCGGCCGCCGGTGTTTTCTTCCATAACGGGGCACCTATACATGTGCGTAGCGTTGATGGCATTCTACTACTGTAGCGGGTAATGAGCAAGTTGGAGGTGCGCATCGCCATTTTGACTGCGACTTTAGGAAAAAATTCTGTATAATAATTGTTAGGAATACCGCATTAATTAATGATGGTGTGATATGTCAGATGTCAGATGTGGTGAATGTAAAGCAATACTTGATGAAGTCGTTGGGCTGCCAATGGAAGAACGCCTTCCTTGTCCTAACTGTGGTTCAATGAAACGTTTATATTCACAAGTATGCGAAGGTAAGTCAGATAGTCATTCTAATCTAAGAATACGCGGCAGGAGAGGGGGAGTTAGAGAGTGGTTTGTTGAAATCATTACGGGCACTGACTGGTCAACGAGGAGTCAAAGATTCATGCGAAAGCTAAGGGTGATAGACAGGGAGAAGGATCTTTACGAAGAAAGTGTGGTTGATCCCCAATCTGGAAGAGTCGTTCACAATACAAAGGAACGTTTAAGCAAGCATACGGATCATGGGAGTGCAAAGGGTAAAAAGTCAACTTGAGCGGTATGCCTAACCATTCGCTGGAGCGTTCACCGCTCTGCGGCTTCTATTCGCCGCCTTCTTTTCCGTGCGGCTTTCCTCGATCCGCTCCCTTTTGTCTTTCTCTACTTTTCTCCCGGCACTTTGTTGGCTGTACTTGTAAAACCAGAAAATTCCTGCCACGATCAGCGCCGTGGTATTGGCTACGATTGTTAGTAAGTTTTCCGGGGCTTTGAACAGGCTAACTGCGGCGGATTCCAAAGCGTGATGGCGGGTAACTACCTTTGTGTATCGGAGTGGGTTGAAGCGATGCGACTTTTCACTTCGTCTTTATCCCCTACCAACGCACCCTTGCCGTACAACCCGACCCAAAGCCTCCTGTTGGTGGAGTCTAGCACGATGGAGCTCAGACTGTCCGAGGGCAGCCCTTCTGTGCTTCCGAACTTCTTCCAGCCACCCCCAGTCTCCGTATAAAGCCCCTCGCGCCACGTCCCTACCCATAGCTCGCCCTCCGGGGTCTCGGCAAACCCGGTGACCCAGCTCCCTTCAAGCTCCCTGCGAAGCTCGCCGCCGGAGAGCTCAAGCTCTGCAAAACCGTTGTGGGTGGCTATGAGTATGTTGCCGCTGCGCCTCACATGGATGTTGTTAATCCCTTTGTCTTCATCTGATGCTTTCCACAGCTGCGTCCACGTGTTGTCTCTGCGAATAAACGCTTCATCTCTCACGGCCGCAATAAGCTCACCTGTGCCTGTAAGCCCCAGGGCTTTGACTTCCCTGCCGTCGAACTGCTCTATCGGCTTCAGGATTTTTCCGAGGCCGGGCATCCAGAACCATAAGCCCCTGCCGGCGATATATGTGACGGGGCCGTCGGTGACAATGGATGTTATTCTTCCCATGGGCTCCGTCTCGCTGTCTGAGAGCCGAGTCCAGCGGCGCTGCGAGTACCTGAAAACCTCTCCGTGCCAGCTCCCGACCCACAGCTCTCCTGTGGCGGATACGTGGGATACCGAGAAGGCCTGCATCGGGACTCCGAATATCTGTTTATAGGATTGGGAGTCGATTATTTTCAGGGCTTTTCCAGGGCTGCCCTCCACGAACTTCGTGACCCCGTACTTTGAAGTGATCCAAACCGCGCCTTCAGGGCCGGTGTTTATCGACATTACGTTGGGGTAGATGTCGGGGATTTGTTGGAACGGGCCGACTTTTTTGAAGCGTAGTACTTCGGTACGGGGCTTCTCGTCCCCTTCCATTCTCACTTTGGGTCGTATGGTTGAGTCGCCGCGGCCGCGGCTTCTATTCGCCCCCTTCTTTTCCGTCTGGCTTTCCTCGATCCGCTCCCTTTTGTCTTTCTCTATTTTTCTCCCGGCACTTTGTTGGCTGTACTTGTAAAACCAGAAAATTCCCGCCACGATCAGCGCCAGGATTAATAATCTTCCAAAGCCGAAGCCCGACGGCTCCGTGGGTTTTCCGTATCTGTCTAGGTCTCGTTTGTCTACGTAGTTTTCGTAATCGCTCACAGGGCCTCCACTTATGACCGGTA
>JADFKM010000058.1 GCA_022564935.1 Candidatus Dadabacteria bacterium | reverse complement strand
GCCACGTGGTGGAATTTAGATACAACAGTTCAATCTCCACAACCACAACTTACGTCGCTTCGGGCTCTGAATCTGTTGTAAGCGGACAGTTCTCACCTATTCCTCGTTCATCGAAGAAGTCATCTACGCCGCTATCTTACAAATATTCCCCGACCGTTTACCTTCAGGACTCTACAGGTCTTCTAAAACTGGACGCCGAACCCGCTGGTGCCCGTATATATATAGATGGAAAACCCTTGGCGACGGCAATGGAGCTTAAAAACGGTGTAATCGCTCTGCCAACAGGGTCTCATAATATCAGGGTGATTGCGGCAGGATATAGCACATATCAGGGAAAGGTAGATATTCCGGAGAACGGCAAAATTGAGCTTAGCGTATACCTGGAAAAAAGACCGGGTTTTAACTAAATTCAGCTCCCGCCCGTAAGCAGCCCAAACAAGGCTCGCTTAAACCATTACGACAACTACCCTCTATCATACCTACGACAGTCGAATCGTTTATCTACCTTGAGCGAATCACCCCAGTCAGCGAATGATGTATGTAAACCTCGTTTCCCCCGAGCGAATCATATTATCGAATCTCCTCCTCAACCATTCTTTGTACATCCGCCTTGTAACGGGGACAAGAAGGGAGAATCCAAAAAGGTCCGTTAGAAGCCCGGGTGTCAGTAGCACGATGCCCCCTATCAGGATCAACAACCCGTCGAACAGCTCCTCGGCTGGCATTCTGCCGTACCGCAGCTCATCGTTTATGCGATTTAAAACCCGCAGACCCTCATAACGCGCAACCGAAGCCCCAAGCACACCCGTGACCAGCACTATCCCAATAGTGGGCCAAATCCCTATAGCGCCGCCGAGCTTTACCAGGATAAATAGCTCCAGAAGCGGCACCCCGACGAAAAGCAAAACCAGTTTAGAAAACATGATCGCATCTCAGTCCAAATGTCCGTCTACAAATACGGGCATTTCTTAAACCGAAGAGATTCAAATTGTACCCTACAGTCTCTTCCGCTCAAATGGGGGAAAGTACAACGACTGCATATAAAAGACAACGTGTTTTACTCATAGCAGCATAGAGGCAGCCATTTACACATACTATGCCAAAAGGTATTGATGGGCTTTAGCCGCAGCTAATTATTTGAAGGGAATTTCCGCAAGACCACCGGAAACAAAAAAGCGGCGAACCAGTGCTTTAATAAATCCGGCATCAGGGCCGCCGCTTGTTTTCAAACTCGGAATACCTCCTACTTTGCAGAGGCGTAGTTGCTTGCAACCTGCTCCCAGTTGACCACGTTCCACCACGCCGCAATGTAGTCGGGGCGTCGGTTCTGGTAGTTCAGGTAATACGCGTGCTCCCATACGTCGAGGCCGAGAACGGGGGTCTGTCCCTGGGATATTGGGTTGTCCTGATTGGGGGTGGACGTCACGGCAAGATTGCCGCCGTCAACCACGAGCCAGCCCCAACCGCTCCCGAAGCGACCGGCCGCAGTGGTTGAAAACAGCTCCTTGAAATCGCCGAAGCTCCCGAACGCAGAGTTAATGGCGTCGGCAAGCTCTCCACTCGGCTCGCCTCCTCCACCGGGGCCCATCACGGCCCAGAAAAGGGTGTGGTTGGCGTGTCCGCCGCCGTTGTTGCGCACGGCGGTGCGAATGTCCTCAGGGAGCGAATTTATGTTCTTGAGCAAATCTTCGACCCTTTTGGTCAGAAGGCCCGAATGGCCTTCCAGGGCGGCGTTGAGCTTGTCAACATATCCCCTGTGGTGTTTGCCGTAATGTATCTCCATCGTCCTCGCATCGATATGAGGCTCTAAGGCGTCATAGGAATAAGGCAGCGCGAGTAATTCAAAAGCCATAACTTTTCCTCCTTTATTTGTGGTTTTATCTCTTGGTACTTTTGCAAACGCTTGGTTTAATCCTTGAGCAGAAAAAAGCATGAAGGGCAACGAATAAAGCCCGAGCTTCAGAAGCTCTCTCCTTCGCTGGTCAATGTCGCAAGACCATTCCGGCTCGTCACTCATCTACATCCTCCGCTCACAACCAACGAGGAATTAACCTTATACCCTCGCGGTATTCCCATTATAACTATGTTGGTATAGAGTGTCAAAGCAGTTGAAAAGGGGGATAGCCGGAGAAGACAAGGGACGTTATTCCCACTTAATATAACAAGCGAGGGCACCTCGGCAAACCGTCTTTTCAGTATTCACCCACCCTCTGTGCTTATCCGGGGGGGGGGTATAATTTATATTGGGCGTTTAACGGGGAGAAGGTGAGTTGAATAGAACCGCAGTCAACTATTGGCACTGAAGTTCAACTGTTTGCTTTTAATCTATCGATTCTATCTATCATCCTTTGATAGTGTGAGCCTCTCCAATAAATCTTATTGCAATCTACGCATCTGTAAAATTCGTCATAATACCTAACTGTAAGAGGTTCAAGCTGGTTCAAGACTGCGCTTTTCTCAATTGCTATTATTTCTCCATTACACACCATGCATCTATGAAAGGGCTTTATTTGTGAAGAAAGGTCAAACCTTCTAAGCGCTTCTCTTGCTTGCGTTTCGGGGTCTGTAGACCTGACCCAATACCCATGTGTTATCACTTTCACGCGTAATAAGCGACGGTCTCTTGTCAAAACGACCCGCTGCTCTTTGACCGCTAAATCTATAATTTCACGGTCTTTGTAATCATTCCTATATAGAGCATCAAACCCAAGCATACGGAGCATCCGCGCCAGTTTTCCCAAATGGACGTCAAGCACAAACGCGTTTCTTCTAAGCGGCTTTTCCCTGATCTTGAGCAGCGGCGATACGTCGATCGTTTCAAACACCGGATAAACCGATACACGGTCATAATTGCGTAAATGGTATTCGAACCCAACTGAGGCACCGTTTACGAGAATCATCTCGACTTCAGGGTGGGGCACTCCTATTGCTTCGATCGCATCTTTGATTGAAGGGTTGCCGTTGAAGCGGTAAGGGAACGACCTTTTGAGTTTGTCCGGGGGGAGGAAATCGTTAAGCTCCTCGTAAAAGCGGAAATACGCTTCGTGCTCCCTCAAAACTCCCTCTCCGCCGTTGCTAATCAGGGCTGTCGTCATTTGTTTTCCGAGTTCAGTCATCTCGCCACGCCCCAAAGTTTTTCCCGCTGCCAGCCATAATTCCCGCTCAATTTTATTATTCAATAGGCCTCGTTCAAAGGCAATCGGTCATGAAATCAGCGCCCGGGGCACATGCGGCTCCGGGGTGAACCCTCGTTGCAACAGTCAAGCTTCGAGGGACAGGGCATGCTACGTCCTTTTCCTTAAATCACGCATTATAATTAAAAAGCGCCTCTTCAGGTACAATAGAGCGTCTAAACTGTTAAAGGCTAAGGGCGTTAGCGTCGGACGGTAACTATGGATACTGCGAACAATAACCACGTAATAGAAATCATAGACGTACATAAGTCGTTCGACTCGAAGCACGTTCATCGCGGGCTTAACCTTTCCATCAAAAAGGGCGAGAGCATCACGGTGCTTGGGGGAAGCGGGACGGGAAAGAGCGTGCTGCTCAAGGAGATCACAGGCCTGATACGACCCGACAGCGGCAGGCTGCTTATCGACGGCGAAGACGTAGTGCAGATGGACGAGACCGAGCTTATCAGAATCAGAAAGAAAATGGGGATGCTCTTTCAGGGCTCTGCCCTTTTCGACTCGCTCACTGTGGCCGGGAACATCGCCTACCCACTCCTGGAGCATACAGACTACACACAGCAAAGGATAAACGAAGTCGTCGCAATGAACTTGGAGCTTGTAGGCCTCAGCGGAATAGAGGACATAATGCCCTCCGAACTGAGCGGCGGCATGAAGAAAAGAGTCGGACTTGCAAGGGCAATAGCCATGAACCCGGAGATACTCCTGTACGACGAGCCGACCACAGGCCTTGACCCTCCCAACATAAGCAGGATTAACAAGCTTATCCAGGACATGCAGCAAAAGTTCGGGGTAACGGGGGTGATCATAACTCACGATGTAAAATGCGCCTTCGTAGTGTCAGATAGAATTGCGTTCCTTCACGATGGCCAAATTATTTTCGTCGGCACGGTCGAGGAAGCACAGAACTCCGATATTGAAGTCCTGAACGATTTTATCCACGCAAAACTCAGGGATGAGAACAACTTATTACCCCGGAATCCCTATCCTCCAATCTGAAAATTACCAGGGGTTTTTGAGCTGCTGAACTTTTAAAGTGGTTGTGACACTACACGACCCCGTTTAACCCCGCCCTGCCCGCGCGCTCAGAAACCCTCTTCGAACTCGACCCCTTCCACGGAGACGATCTTCCACCCCCCGAGCTTCGATTTACGGAATGTGACGGTGATGTTTTCAGGGGAATTGGCGGTTCCGAGGATTGCCACGGGTATCTCGGACTTCGAACCGCTGATGTAGATGTTAAAATTGGCGACGGCCTGTTTTTCGCCGTCTTCAGACTTCCCTATTGAAGCCGTCAAGTCGAAGAAATCCCCGTCAAAGCTGTCGTACTTAGAAAAAACATTTTTCATTATTTTTTTGACCACAACGTAATTCAAGCCATACTCGTCTTTGTATCGGCGCGAAAAGCTGTCCATCACCCCGTCCAAGTCCTTCTTCTTACCTGCCGCTATTGTTTTCTTCACAACGGCCTCAATCTCAGAAGGGTCATCCCCGGAGGGGAAGAAAAAATATACTAAAACGGCGGCAATTATTATTACAGGAATCAGTTTTTTCATAGCTTCATTGTACTATATAATATCCTCCGTTTCATCCACAAAGGTCCTCAGCCATAAACGAGTCCCGTCAGTTTCAACAGTTATCGACCCGCTGCGGCTCGTTTCTAA
The DNA here is from genome assembly GCA_022564935.1 of Candidatus Dadabacteria bacterium. Classification (GTDB taxonomy): domain Bacteria; phylum Desulfobacterota_D; class UBA1144; order Nemesobacterales; family JADFKM01; genus JADFKM01. The sequence continues at coordinate 8,089 of JADFKM010000058.1, read as the reverse complement.
TACCCTGAGGGGTTTAGTAGTGCCTTCTAATACTATCTTTTTAGGTGATTGTCTTTTACCACCTGCTACGTTTGTTACTACAATCTCAGGGGACACGGCACGTAAAAACTCCTGATAATATTCTTCATTCTCAATTAATCCAGGGACATAGACCACACGAGATTTGAGCCTATCGGGGTAAGAGCGGGCAAATTCCCGCAGTATAGGAGCGTCTTTAGCGCCGACATCTGTAAATAAGACCGCTACTTTTTTAAAACTTAACTTCAACGCAATCGGGTATGAGTCTCCACGTGTACGTGATTCTCCCATACCGTTTAGCTGAAAGACCTCAACTCGCACACCTCCAATCTCCAGGGGCTCCATCTGAGTTCTCATATCTATGTGTCTGAACCTGCCGCTGCGAATCATCTCCCACAGAGCCCCATCAAGCTTTTGCCCGGGGGTAAACATCACATCCAGCTTAATCTTCTTAAGCAAATATTTCATCCCCTCGCGATGACCCTCTCCAACCGAGCTCATGAATAGGTAGTCGATCTTCGTCAGGCCCAAATTGAGAAGGAATGGGGTCAAGACCGCCCTTTCGATATATCCGCTGTCTCCCCTGCGCGACCGGCCTCCGTCAAGAGCCAGCGACCTGCCCCCGGGCAGCTCGGCCACGAGCATATTCCTCTGTCCGGCATCCAGAAAATGAACCCTCAGGTTAGAATTACCTCCTCCTCCAAACGGGCTCCAGAACAAAAATGTGAAGAAACAAGCCAGTGTAACGGGGAGCGTGTATCTAAACCTGCGATTAAACCCGATCAAGATGAAATTAACCACGCTCAATCCATAAAGCGCCCAGCTCAGCGCGCTTAGCCTGGGCAGGGTGAAAGCCGAGAGAGACAGACCGGATATGCCCTCGACTCCCCACATGAGGATATTCACCCCCGCCATGGTGATCTTTATCAGCGGTAAGGAGAGGGAATCGGAGAGCAAAAACACAAGGAAAGACAGCATTCCCATAGGTACAATGAAAAATCCGACCAGAGGTATAAAAACAAGATTAGCCGGGATTGAGAGAACAGGAATAAGTCCGAAGGTGTTAATGATAATGGGCAGAGTCATAAAGCCAGCCCCAACGGTTGTCTTTGCAGAGCTAATAACCTTACCCTTGAACGTGGCTGTCTTGAACGGGGTTAGTTTGTGAATCAGTATTATCCCCAGCACAGAGATGAACGACAGTTGAAACGAAATCTCAAAAAGAGCCTCAGGATGCAGCAGCAGTATCACAAGTGCGCTTAAAGAGAGTATGTTTATCCTCGAGGACTGTTTTCCAGCAATAACCGCTATCAAAAAAATTACGGCCATTATAAATGCCCTTGTCACGGGGGTCGCGAACCCAGCCACGAGCAGGTAGAAAACCAGGGGCGCTATGGTGAGAGCAGCGGCTAACCTTGGAACCAGGAACTTCAATAGCAGGTATTCAGACCTTTTCATCAGCCATTTGACAAGGAAATAGAACGAAAACCCGATAGCGGCCAGGTGAAGTCCAGAGATTGCCAGCAAATGGGCCACCCCAACCCTTGAAAAGCGTTCCCTTACTTCAGGCGGTATCCCCCATTTATCTCCCACGGTGATGGCGGCTAGCAGCTCGTTCCCAGGCATTGAAGTGTTTTTTCTGATGAAATCGGCAAACCCCAACCTCAACCCGTCTATCACATGGAGCGCAGAACTGTACGACCGGCTTTTGCCGAAGAATATGATGGACTCCGCTCCCTCTACATAACCCCTGACGTAAATCCCCCGCCTTTCCATGCGGGTTTTAATATCGACTCCGCCCGGGTTTTTATAAGAACCCACCCGGCGGAGTCTCGGGTTTATAACCCTGACCCTGTCTCCCCTGACAAGCCCCTTTATGCTCTCGGTGGTTGCGACGACAACCTTCCCCGAAACCTGTCTTTCAATCCCCTCTACAAATACCCTGTCCACATCGATAAACAACCTGCTCCCCACCACCCTGCTCTGTGGAGAGGAGTACAGCACTCCCTCGATGTTTATACGCCCATCCACATAGTTTCGTATGTGATTATCCGGCAGTGGCGGTTTAGTCCCCACCACAATTCCGATCGGTATGAACAGCAGGAACGAGAGATTGGGCCTATAAAGGATCAAAGCCCCAAGAACGGGGCAAAGCAGTATTACCGCCGCCCATCTCCACCCGCTGTACTCCGTTATGAGTATTCCGAGAATAAACCCTAAAGCAACGGGAAGGATGCGGTATTTGTAGAGGAACAAACTCATTCATCCACTTCTCCCAGACTCTCCAAAAGAACCACCGCGTACGCCGCTATGCCCTCACCCCTGCCCGTGAAGCCCATTCCCTCGGTAGTCGTGGCTTTAATGCCTACACGGTCTCCCGATACACCAAGGGTTTTAGCCAGCGCTTCTTTTATCCGTCCGACATAGGGTTTCAGCTTCGGCTCTTCGCAGATCAAGACCGTATCCACATTTACGAGGCCGTAACCCCGCGAGCCAAGAATGCCCATAACCTCCTGGAGCATGACCAGGCTTGAGAGCCCCTCGAATCGAGGGTCGCTGTCAGGATAGTGGGTCCCGATATCCCCCTCGCCTATCGCTCCCAGCATTGCATCGATTACCGCGTGGGTCAGCACGTCGGCGTCGGAATGACCGGACAGCGAGCGATCAAACGGAATTTGCACCCCGCCCAGTACAACGGCGCTCCCCTCGGTGAACCTGTGGGCATCGAAACCGTTCCCTACCCTGATGGCTGTGAACCTCCTGTATCTCGTAAATTAAGTCTCTGGACTTCCCCTCTAATCTCAAACTGGCCCGGCCCGGAGATCATTGAACGGGAAAACCCGCAACCCTCCGCCTCACGCGCTAATCACTCAACAGAAACACAGTCTACAAAATTCACTCAGGGCCACTTAATCCATCAGAGGTCGAGGCTACAAAACTGAGTGAAACCTTAACTCTTTGCCATGGCGCTATTGTTAAATCACTCATGAGCTTGCTGTCAACGTCAATAATAATCGGCGCTCATTCGCTGGCCCTTTACCTTGGTGAAGATCATCCTGCCGGTCGGGGTTTGAAGCACGCTTGTGACCGACACTTCGACATCCTTGCCGATGAACTTCTTGGCGTTATCTACCACAATCATAGTTCCGTCCTCAAGGTAGCCCACTCCCTGATTTTCTTCCTTGCCTTCTTTGACCACGTGTATATTCATGGTCTCGCCGGGAAGCACGACAGGCTTTAGAGCGTTTGCAAGCTGGTTTAAATTAAGCACTTTTACGCCTTCCAGCCCTGCCACTTTATTGAGGTTGAAATCGTTGGTTATGACAATGCCGCCAATTTGCTTGGCCAGATCCACCAGCTTCAGATCAACCTCCCTTATATTCGGGAAATCCTGGTCTGTAATCTGAATTGCCACTCCGGGGATCTCCTCCTGCATATGCTTCAGCACGTCCAGTCCCCTGCGCCCCCTGACCCTTTTTATCGGATCGGGAGAATCGGCGATGTACTGTAGCTCTTTGATCACGAATTTAGGTATTATAATCACGCCGTCGATGAAGCCCACCTCAGCCACATCGGCGATCCTTCCGTCGATGATTACGCTTGTGTCCAAAATCTTAGCGCTTGTCTCACCGCCGTAGCCCTGTTCGGCCTTTGCAAGCCGGTCAGCTTCTGCGCCTTTGCTCACCCCTATCTTTACCCCCATGTAGAAAAGGGTGATAAATAAAAGCGATGATATCAGTTTAAAAATCGGACCATCAACGGGTATGTTCTGCGCCTCAAACACGTACTGAACAAGGGAGTTAAACGCAAAATACGTAAGCGAAGCAACGGCTATGCCCAGAGACAATCCCAAGAGTGACCTCAGTTGTAATTTTTTGAGCTCGTAATCCAATACCCAGGAAACCAAAAATACGAGCGCTCCGGCCCCTAGACCGATTGCAGCAGAAATTTCCAAACCATAGACTGGAAATAAAATCCAAAATCCTAAGACCGCAGCAAATATTGATAAAATTGTTTTTAATATCATATCTTCCTCACCACTTGCCGTCATCCCCAAGTTCTTCATGAAATCAACAAAAAAGCAACTTCAACGAATCAGTCGATTTTCCGTCCATTATATCATAGTAAATAATCCGATTTCAAAGAACCAGGGGATGATAGCCTTGTAATACTTTAGAGGGCTATCCTAACCCTTTTGGTTCACAGATTTCACGATCGACACCAGCTCATCGACTATTCTAATGTATCTGCTTCTGCCGGTGCCCGGCTTCTTGGCCTTTCCCTCGATTTCCACGTCCACTATTATCTCGCCGGACATCTTATCAATAAACTCCACTCTAACGGCAACCGAGCTTTTCCCATGGTCGTTGAACCCAAAAAACCATTCGCAAAACTTGCAGCCCGGGTCATAGTTTATAACCTTGCCCATTAATAGAAGAGCATTTTCAGCCGATGCCTCACCGTTTCGTCTTATTTCATTGAAGTTGCCGTCTATCCTGAGTCTCTCGGCAACCATATCGGGAATTACTGAAACGGAATCATAAGGCACCCAATTTTCTTCCGAATGAGCGAAATTCGGAATCTCTATAACGACATATTGAGTGGAAGTATTCTGCAAGGGCTTATGAAAGACGGTCTTTCTAGCGCTGCAGCCTAAAGCAAGAAATAGCGAGAAAATAATTAGTAGTACGTAATTTTTTCTCTCACGAATGCCATCCATTTTTAACCTCCTTATTAAAGATTTTATTAAACGCAAAATAAATACATAATTAAAAGGGCTACCAATTAATAATAAAAGCTTATATTTGATTTTTTATCGCAATCCTGTAGGGCTTTTGCCCAACTTTTATATGGAATTTCTCAGATTCATTAAATTCCACGACTCTAGTCAAGCTGTAGTAAGAGCTCCTGTTAAACCTGGCGGGGAACCTGCCCTTCCTGACCTTGCAATAAAGCACATTACCTTCCCCCACAAAAAGCGTGCTGGGGTCGAGTCTCTCCCTGTAGCCCCCGTTAAACAAAAGCGTAATCCCATCGATTGCATCCTCTGAATCATATGCAATTTCAATATCTGTCACCACATAAGGAACGTCCTCGACCCGTATGTAGCAGTACTCCCCATCGCATACAACGACGTACCTGCCGTCGGGGGCGACCTCCAAGTTCCTTTGAAAAAGCCTGAATGTCCACGGGTCGTTTATCGGAGCGCCCTCGAAGAAAAGCCTTCCCTCTTTGTCCAGATAATACTGATGTTCTCGTATACCCGTGGCAAAATCAGCCATAAGTCTTATTTTACCATACGAGGGTGATTTTTCTTAAGTGATTACGGCATTTGAAGTTAAATAGGATTTTATCAAAGCATATATTATTCGTAATAAATCATAATGACTTAAAAGGATAAGGCTTGTTTCATAACCTCAACAGGCGCTCGGGCCCCCGTCCAGATCTCAAAACTCTCCGCTCCCTGATAGAGGAGCATGCTTAGACCAGTCTCGGCGAGGTTCCCGCGCCGCCTGGCCGCCGCTACAAGCTCGGTCTCAAGGGGGTTGTATACCAGGTCGTATACAAGCGTCTCACTTCCAAGCGCCTCAAGGGGCAGCGCAAGCGACTCCACTCCCTTCATACCCGCTGAAGTGCAATTCACTAGCAGGTCGGCCCCTGCAAGGCAGCTTTCCACCGAATCGGCATTGGCAAGGCCGTGTGCATTGATCACGATTTGCTCGAAGCTATTTTGAAACTCATCCGCCAGACCCTGCGCCTTGGCAACCGTCCTGTTTATGACGTTTATCTCCCGTGCCCCATTCATGCACAGCGCCGTAAGCACCGCTCTCGCAGCCCCTCCGGCCCCAAGAAGCGCCACTCTCATGCCTCCGGGCTCACAGCCAATGTCCTCTTTTAGTGCGCGCAGGAACCCGCCGACGTCTGTGTTGTAGCCCTTCAATACGCCGCCGTCGTTCTTAACCGTATTCACGGCCCCGACAAGCTCAGCCTCCTGGGATACGGTGTCGAGGAATGGGATAACGCTCTCTTTGTGGGGCACCGTAACGTTAATGCCCGCAACCGACATCGTCCTCAACGCTCCTGCGGAGGCCTCCAAGTCCTTTGGCTGCACATCGAAGGCCACATAGACGCAGTCGAGACCCAAAGCCTCGAAAGCGGCATTGTGCATTGCGGGAGAAAAGCTGTGGCTTACCGGGTGACCGAATATCCCATATACCTTTGTTGCCCCCGATATCTTCAATGTTAGCTCCTTCGCTTTACAGCATGGACTGACTCACTAATGAACAGTTCACAAACCTTGAAAATATATCATTCCAGGAAATTATATATAGTAAAAGAGGTTTATCCCCGGTCAAATTTTACCGAAAAGAAGACAGCCTGCGGAAAAAAGGTTCGCTGAGAAGCTTTTCTTCTCAATTTGTTATAAAAATGGGGGGGAAGGTCAATATCACTCCAGTGCCGCCAAAACCTCTTTAGCGCGCTCGACGTCTTTAGTTATCTGCTCCACGAGGGCCTTGACGCCGTCGAAGCGCCTCTCATCCCTCAACCTGCCCACAAACTCGACCCTGAGACGCTCGCCGTAAATATCCTCGTCGAAATCGAAGATGTGGGTTTCCACCAAAAGCTCGTTGTTTCCGAATGTCGGTCTCTTGCCCACATTGGTGATGCTCTTATGCCTCTTCCCGTTGAGTATAGCCCATGTGGAGTACACCCCTATCTTGGGGAGTATTTCCCACTCTGTGTCCAGGTTGGCCGTCGGGAACCCGATTTTTTTTCCCCTCTTCTCCCCTTCACTCACCACACCCTCCAAAGAAAAAACCCGCCCGAGGAGTTCTGCAGCTTTTTTAACCTCGCCCGCCTGTAACATAGTCCTGATAGACGTGCTGCTTACGGCCTCGCCGCCTACGATTGCGGGCTCCACGACGTTTACTTCGAAACCGGCGCATCTACCAAGCTCCCCGAGCACTCCTGCGTTGCCCTCTCTATCCCTACCGAAGACAAAATCATTTCCTACGAATAGGCTCTTTACATTCAATGTTCCTACAACGATGTCGACAATAAATTTTTTAGCCGTATATGTGGAAAATTCCCTGGTAAACCTGTAGCAAACTGTAACATCGACCCCCGCTTCTTCAAGCAGCCTGACCCTCTCGGGCAGCGGAACTATCAGCGGTAGGTCAACGCTTCTAAGAACAGTCTCAGGATGCGGGTCAAAGGTGACGACGGCGGACTTCAAGCCCCTCAGTGCGGCCGCGTCTACAAGGAGGCTCAGTATCTTTTTATGTCCTAAATGAACTCCGTCGAATACACCTATTGTTGCCACCGTATCAAATTCCAGTGGCTCAACCGGGTCGCTGATAAACTTCATGTACTGATTTTTGCCTCTATCTGATTTTTCAGAATATCCAATAAAATTAATGCATAAATGACTACGCTGCAAACCTAAGATGCGGCACTATTCACAGCACCCCCCCGTATATGACCGACTAATATTATATAAATTGCCCGGGTTTTCAATTAACGGCTCCACAACCCGGAGCCTAGACAAAGCTGTCATGAATTAAAGGATATCTTCCTTCATAAAATCTAACCGCAGCATCTATACTCAAAGACAGCAATTCGTTCATTCCCTCCAGAACGCCGGGATAAAAAGAACGACTATGGTAAAAATCTCGAGCCGTCCCAGAAGCATAAGCACCGACAGGTTCAGTTTTGTCGCATTAGACATAGAAGCGAAGTTTGAGGCAGGGCCAACGAGCTCAAAGCCCGGGCCAACGTTGCCCAAGGAGGCCGCGGAGGCCGAGATCGCCGTAATCATGGGAACCCCCTCGGCCATGATGAGCAGCGACGCCACGATAAACAGACCTATGTATATCAGACAAAAACTCCCCATGCCTGTGACCACTGCGTTATCTAGGGGCTTCTTCCCGACCCTCAGAGGCAATACTACTTTAGGGTAAATAAGCTTATAGATCTCGTGATAGCTCTTTTTTATGAGAACCAATACACGGATATTTTTCATCCCGCCCGTAGTAGAGCCGGCGCACCCACCCAAAAAAAACAGCACCAA